>JAFVFM010000048.1 GCA_017475415.1 Solobacterium sp. | reverse complement strand
GCCGTGAAGCCCGTGAAAATGTCGATTCCGCAGAAAGCGCTAATCATAGTCGAGATAAAAACCAGTCCGAAATAGACGAAGGCAAAGGCCGCAACATTAAAAACCAAATCCTTTCTTCCGGCCTTTTGATTCAAATATCTCTTCTTTGATTTATATGGAACATTAATTGATATTCGCACAAAGGAAGAGAAAAGTATTGTTTGGAATAATCTAGCGCATTATTTACAACATTATGGTTATGCATTCAAAGCGAATAAACTGAAAGAAGAATATCTATTACTATGTAAGATAAAAGAAGAAGAAGCGAAAAAGAAAGCGGATTATAGCTATGTAGAAATCGATATAAGAGATGTATTTCGAGAAATATTATTCTCTCAAAAAAAAGCGAATAATGAATTTATTGAAAATGTATGTCGTATCTTTAGGGCAATGTCGATTGAAAAATTAAAGCTCTATCCTAAAGTAAGAGAAACATTAGATTTCCTAAAAGAAGAAGGATATGAACTTTATCTTATTTCTAATGCACAAGCTGTCTTTACTAAAGGGGAAATAGAGGAATTTCATTTAACACACTATTTTAAACGAATGGTACTTTCTTCTGAAGTGGGAATAAAAAAACCCCAAGTGGAAATCTTAAAGAGAATAATGGAAGAAGAAAAATTAAATAAAGAAGAATGTATTTTTATAGGCAATGATTTAGATAGTGATATCGCTTTAGCCAGGCAAGTAGGTATTGCCAGTATCTTAACCAACACGGATCATCTATCTAAATCCATTATTGAGCAGAAACTATTAGGAAAAGAAAAACCCATATCTGTTTTATATGAGGGAAAAATAGAAGGGATAATAAAGGTATTAAACGATGCCAAAATGGTTAAAGGATGCCATATTCTATGAAATCTATCCATCCTCTTTCTATGATGCTAATGGGGATGGGATAGGTGATATAGAAGGCATTATTGAAAAATTAGCATATATACAAGAATTAGGATGTAACGCTATATGGCTTAATCCATGTTTTGCCTCACCATTCCAAGATGGTGGCTATGATATATGTGACTATTACCAAGTGGATAAGCGTTTTGGCACAAATGAAGATTTAATCCATTTGTTTCAAGAAGCACATAAAAGAGGTATGCATATCTTATTGGACTTAGTACCTGGCCATACGAGCGACAAACACCCTTGGTTTATAGCCTCACAAAAGGCGGAAGAAAATGCCTATAGCAAACGTTATATTTGGACAAATGGTGCTTTTGAAGGAATTAGGGATAGGCCATATATAAGTGGGCTAAGTGAAAGAGATGGAGCATATATGTTAAATTTCTTCGCCTTCCAGCCAGCTTTAAATTATGGTTGGGCTAATCCTAGTGAGACATGGATGTCATCAGTGGATAGTAAGGAAGTAAAAGAAACTATAGCAGAATTAAAAAAGATTATTTGTTATTGGTTAGATTTAGGTTGTGATGGTTATCGCGTAGATATGGCAGATTCGTTAGTGAAAAATGATGATGAAAAACGATATACAGCTGCGATTTGGAAGGATATACGCAAGATGTTAGATGAAAAATATCCTGAAGCAGCTTTGGTTAGTGAGTGGTCTAATCCTAAACAAGCCATTAATTTAGCCGGTTTCCATATGGACTTCTATTTGAATCATTGGGGCAATGGCTACAATACCTTATTAAGAGATGGTGAAGCAAATGAAGAAGATCATAGTTATTTCTTAGCGAAAGGAAAAGGGGATATTAAACGTTTCTTAGATGATTATATAGAAAAATATGACGCGACGAAGAAGAATGGTTATATCTCTATGTTGAGCTGTAATCATGATACATATCGTCCCGCAAAAACCCTAACACAAAGAGAAATGAAAGTATTCTTTGGTATGTTATTGAGTATGCCAGGTGTGCCATTCATCTATTATGGGGATGAAATTGGAATGCCATATTTACCACTAAAAAATAAAGAAGGTGGCTATCATAGAACAGGCAGTAGAACGCCAATGCAATGGAATAAAGAAAAGAATTGTGGCTTTAGCACAAATGATGAAATCTATTTACCAGTAGATACAAGTAGTGATGCGGTAAATGTATTTTCTCAACAAGAAGATGAAGATTCCTTATGGCATACTGTTAAAAAATGGATAGCGATAAGAAAAAAATATGAAGCTTTACAAGCAGATGAAGACTTGCATGTCATTCAAGGTGAAGGTGCCTTATTCATTTACCAAAGAGGGC
>JAFVFM010000047.1 GCA_017475415.1 Solobacterium sp. | reverse complement strand
GATGATTTTAAATGATGAAGAAACCATGTCCTATAATCATGCATGGGGAGGTACAATATCATTTCCCAAAGAAAAATGGAGTGATTGGTATAATTCATGGATTATTATGCATAATAATGAGCGTTATTATAGGTATCTAAAAAATGAAGATGAACAATTTGTAGGAGAAATCGCATATCACTTCGATAAAGAAATAAAAGGATACATAGCTAATGTCATTATCTATTCACCTTACAGAAGAAAAGGATATGGTGATGAAGCTCTAAAACTGTTATGCACTGTTGCAAATAAGAATGGTATAGATGCTATTTATGATGATATCGCAATAGATAACCCTGCAATACAACTATTTTTAGATAATGGTTTTATTGAAATCTATAGGACAAAAGAAAAAGCTATTCTTAAAAAAGTATTATAGATAACAAAAACAGGTTTACCATGTTAAACGCTACTACGAAAATATATAATTTGGTTAAATCAATGGTGAAATCACATTGAGCAAAAGGTACAACTATAGTAAAATGATGTTGTCGATAAGGAGACATAAAACCCTTATAACCGGTCGTCATGAAGACCTTAAACTCATGGCAAGTTGGTATGGGTGAACCATTAAAACACCCTTTTTTATTATTCAGGTTTACCATATTAAATACAACTGCGAAAAAAAGTAACTAATCATACAAGTCAACAAGTATTATTGATTTGACACAGATTTGTTCAAGGTATTACAATGTATTACATAAGGAGGATCAATCTATGACTATTTCTCTTAGACTAAGTGATGAAGATACAAAGCTAATTAAAGATTATGCAAAGATAAACAATATGAGTGTTTCTGATTTGATTAGAAAAGCAGTAATTGAAAAAATAGAAGATGAAATTGATCTTGATGCATATAATAAAGCAATAAAAGAATTCAAAAAGAATTCAAAAACCTATACTTTAGATGAAATCGAAAAGGAATTAGGTTTATGAAAAAGTATTCTGTGGTTTTTTCTTCTACTGCAAGAAAAAATCTAAAGAAGTTAGACAAACATACCGCCTCAATAATACTTGGTTGGGTAAGAAAAAATCTAGAAGGATGTGAAAATCCTAGAATGTATGGTAAAGGATTGACCGGTGATAAAAGTAAACAATGGAGATATAGAGTTGGCGATTATCGTTTAATATGCGATATTCAAGATGATAAAATCGTCATATATGTTTTAACAGTTGGCCATCGTAGAGAAGTATATAAAGTTAAAACAAAATAGAAAGGGACTGATTTACTATATATATGGAAAACTTAAATACACAACAAATATACGAATTAGCCATGAAACATATTTATGGAGATGGTGTAGAAGAAGATAATGAATTAGCTACTAAGCTTTTGACACAAGCTCATGATATGGGTCATGTTGAGGCAACATATAACTTAGGAATCTGTTATCACTATGGCTATGGTACAGATGTTGATTTGAAAAAAGCTTTTGAATTATATCTGGAATCCGCAAATGCAGGTTATGGAAAAGGATTAGAACTTGTAGGTAGATTTTACAATAGAGGAATCTACGTTAAACAAGATAAACAAAAAGCTAAATATTATCTTACAAAAGCTATGGAAAGTTCTGATATAGAAGCAGTTGAAGAAGCAAGAAAAGAAATGCTACTCGAAGAATAAAGAATAATGATGAACATAATAAAAACTCTTAGATTTATTGTCTAAGAGCTTTATTTATTATTCAGGTTTGCCAAGTAATTTGAACATATTTTTCTTATAGACTTCAACACCAGGTTGATTAAATGGGTTGATATCTAGCATATAACATGTCATCGCAGTAGCGATAAAGAAGTAATAACATAAATAGCCGAAACTATGTTCTTTCATATCTGGTATAGAGATGATTAAGTTTGGTACATTACCTACTTCTTCATGAGCAGCTAAAGTGCCTTCAAAAGCCATCTTATTTACCCAGTCTAATGATTTACCTGTTAAGTAATTCATATTATCTTTATTCTCTGGATCATTTGGCACAGCTAAATCTAAGCTTGGTTCTTCTACCTTTAATACTGTTTCAAATAATACTTTATTACCTTCTTGTACAAATTGGCCTAGTGAGTGTAAATCTGTGGAGAAGCATGCACTATCTGGTAAGATACCTTTGCCTTCTTTACCTTCTGATTCACCCATTAATTGTTTAAACCATTCCGCTAACATTTGTAATTGAGGTTCATATGTTACAAACATTTCTACATTATAGCCTTGATTTTGTAGAATACGTCTAGCTACTGCATATGCGTAGGCTGGATTTTCATCGATACTTTCAGATTGCAATTCATTATATGCATCCAAAAATCCATCCATAATTTTTTGAATATCAATACCCATAATGGCTAATGGAACCAAGCCAACTGGAGTAAGAACAGAATAACGACCGCCAATATCATCTGGAATTACAAATGTTTCATATCCTTCTTCATCCGCTAAAGCCTTTAATGTACCTCTTGCCTTATCTGTTGTGGCAATAATACGGTTCTTCGCTTCCTCTTTGCCATATTTTTCTTCCATGAAGTTCTTTAATAGACGGAAGGCAAGAGCCGTTTCTGTTGTTGTTCCGGATTTGGAAATAACATTGAGCACTACACTCTTATCTTGAATATAATCCATTACTTGTGCCATATAGGTGCTAGAGAATGTATTTCCTGCAAAAATCACTTCTGTTTTATTGTTTGCATATAAACCTTGAATCATTTCTACAGCAGCGCGGGCGCCTAAATAGCTACCACCAATACCACATACAATAAGTACTTCAGCCTTATCCTTTACTTTTTCAGCTACTTCAAGAATACGCTTGAATTCTTCCTTATCATAATTTACAGGCCATTCTACCCAGCCCATGTAGTCATTACCAGCACCAGTTTGGTTACGAATTGCTTTATGCAATTCACTTACTTTGGTTTGGTAAGCATGCAAATCTTCTTTTAATAATCCATGTTTAGCTTCAAATTTCATCATTGTACTTTTTCTCCTTAGCTTCTGCTATCCATTTATCTAAATTTTGCACGATGGTTTGAAATCCAAGGCGCATTGTTGGAATTGATGGTTCTTGAATTGTTGATTTTCTACGATTCCGTAAATGCAAACGTTGCGCTGCTTTAAGCGAAAGCTTCGCATGTTTTGTATTAGGATCATATTCAATTACCTTAATCCGAACATATTCCCCTACACGCACAAAACGATGGATATCTTTCACAAATCCATCGCTTATTTCCGAAATGTGAATTAAGCCATTATTCTCTTTATCTAATGCAATAAATGCACCATAAGGTTGTATGCCTGTCACTCTTCCTTCAACAATTTGTCCTGCATAGTATTTGTTCATATACCCTAAAAGTATAGCACAAACCTTGGTATTAAAGAGTAAATCAGTGGACAAAAGATAAAAGATGCGTAAAATAAATTTTGGAAATAAAGAGGTTGGAACATGGAAACAGCATTAAATATAACAAATGAGGCAAGCACAACAGAATCAATTCCGAGTGACTTACTACAACGTATAGAAAAAACCATCAACAAAATTCGCCCATATATTCAAGCTGATGGTGGTGATGTTGAACTAGTTGATTATCAAGATGGCATTGTAACAGTTAGAATGCTTGGAGCATGTGCAGGTTGTATGTCCTTAGATTATACACTTGGTGAAGGCATTGAAGCGATTCTCGTAGATGAAGTACCAGAAGTAAAAGCCGTTAAATTAATGGAAACAACACCTTATATATATTAAAAAATGCGTCATTGGCGCATTTTTATTTCTCTTGTTGTTTGTAAATCAATTTCCTTTTTCGCTAGATTATTTTCAATGATTTTTCCAAGTAAGACATAGATGACAGAGAATACTGGAACACCTATAAACATACCTACAGCTCCAAATAAAGCTCCTCCTACGATAATCGCAAACATAACCCATAAGGTAGGTAATCCAACTGCATCACCTAGAATTCTTGGACCAATGATATTTCCATCAATTTGTTGAAGGATGAAAATAAAGATAGCGAATTCTAAGGCCTTCCATGGATTGATAATGAGTAAGATAATAATCGAAGGCACAGCACCAATAAATGGACCAAAGACAGGTATCATATTAGTAACACCAACAACGAAAGAGATTAATGGCGCATATGGCATCTTCATTATCATTAATACAAAATAAGTAATAACACCAATAATCAATGAATCAATGAATTTCCCAAAGATAAAACTATTAAATGTCTTTCCTGTTAAACGGGTAATTTCAACAACTCGATCTGCTTTATCGGAATCTGTAAAAGCATAAATGATGGATTTAATTTGTCTTCTGAATTTTTCTTCATCCATTAAAAGATAAATACTAATAATTACTCCAACGAAGAAATTAAATACTGTTCTCAATAAAGAAATAGAATAGGAAACAAGGCGAGACAAACCTCCCTGTGCTCCGGTTAACCATTCTGTTAATTTTGTTCCGGCTTGCATAAGCATAG
>JAFVFM010000046.1 GCA_017475415.1 Solobacterium sp. | reverse complement strand
ATTTTAATTGTAATTGTTTTTTGGCATTTTCTTCACACATTTCAATAAGTTTTCTCTTATAGCCCTTTTGTGGTTGTATGATAGGAAAATCCAATAGTTCTTCTAAGGCACTAATATCCATTTCTTTTGGTAAAACTAATTCTTTAGCCGATGGATGGGAATCATAGAATTGTAAAATAAAGGAATCAAATTCTTCTTGTAAATCACCATATAAAGGTCTTAAACGAAATTCTTTCGACAAGACTGTACCGTTACGTACTAAAAAGCCAGTAATTGATAGATAACCTTTTTCATAATAACAGGCAAAAACATCCCGATTACCACGATGGTCTAATTCTATATTTTGTTTATCTGACACAATACGGTGTATCGAATCAATTAATTCTTTATATTCTTGTGCTTTTTCATATTCCATCTTTTCTGAAGCAGCATACATTTGTTCAGTCAGTTTCTTTGTTACATCTTCTATATCCCCAGCCAAAAAGCGTCTTACACCATCAGCCATTTCAATAAATGTTTGATTTGGAATATCATATACACAAGGCCCTAAACATTGATTCATATGATAATAAAGACATAATTTATCATGCATTTTATTACAGCGACGAAATGGATATAAACTTTGTAATACTTTTAACGTATTCTTAGCCGCAAAGGCATCTGGGAATGGTCCAAAATATTTTGCTTTACGATCCTTTTTTAAATCACGAGCTATACTTAATCGAGGATATTTTTCTTTTGTTAATTTGATATAAGGATAGCTAGAATCATCGATGAATTGAATATTAAATTTAGGTCGATTCTTTTTGATTAAATTGATTTCTAATACTAAAGCTTCTTTTTCACTACTCGTAATAATAAAATCAAAGTCTACGATTTCGCTGACTAATTTTTGCGTTTTAAAGTCATGCGCGCCAACAAAATAAGAATTTACGCGATTATGTAAATCCTTCGCTTTACCTACATATATAATCTCTCCAAACTTATCCTTCATTTGGTAACTGCCGGATAAGTGAGGAAGATTAACTAATTTAGCTTTTAATTCTTCTGTCATATTATACAAATGTAATAATTGTCGCCCCTGTTCCACCTTCATTTGGTGGAGCTATCATAAAGGATTTAATCCGTTTGTCTTTCTTTAACCGTTCATGCACAGCTAATCTTAATCTACCCGTACCATCCCCATGTATTATACGGCAATAGGTTAATCCATGTATCTTAGCTTCTGCTAGATAATCTTCTAATTTCACTAAGGCGTCTTCTACGCGTAAGCCAATCAAATTGCATTCTATCGACATGGACTGAAAACGCGATGCAGAAGCTACATTAATGGTTGTTGTATTTTGTTTTTTGAATTTAGGAATGACTCTAGTACTTGGGCGAATTTGTTCAGGTTTAACACGCATTTCTCTGCCATTTAAAGAAATACGTATTTCTTTCTTTCCGATTTCTATAATTTCACATACTTGATTGGAATTTCTTAATTCTACTACATCACCAACTTGATAGGAATAATTGCTTTCATCTATTTCTTCCTCATCATGCATTAAGGCACTAATTTCTTTACGTTTTTCTAAAGCCTCATGAAATTTTACATTCTTTGTATTACGTATTTCTTTTAATAATTGATCAGCTTCTTCTTTAACAGATTCTAAATAATCAGCAGCCTCTTCTTCTTTTTT
>JAFVFM010000045.1 GCA_017475415.1 Solobacterium sp. | reverse complement strand
GATCCTTTTCTTGAAATTCTTTAATTTTCTTCATCCCAATTCACCTCCATTAATACATCTATGATATCTTCTTGTTTATAACCTTGTATATACAAATATTGTTTTACTTTTGCCTTTAAAGCTGCACCCTTAAATTTTCTTTCATATTTTCTTTTCGCTTTATCTACGACAATACGTAGATTGTCTATTTCTTCATCTAAAAGATCTGAAAAATCCAATTGTGGAAGTACCTCTTGAATCACATCACTTCCATAGCCTTGATGAAACATACGCTCTTTGATTTTATTCTTCGCTTTCGTCACACTTAACCTATGACATTTTTCTAATAAACGATTTGCATAAACCAATGCATTCCTTGATTCATCATCATAGAGATTCAACATATTATGAATCATTTCTTCTTTGATTCCCTTTTCAATTAATGTTTGTAGAATAAAGTGTTCACCCTTTAAAGCTGTTTTGTAACGAAGAATATGCTCAGAACAATATCGTTCGTCATCTATATAGCCTTGTAACTTCAGTTTTTGTAAAACGTCATGAATATTATCCTCATCAGCATTTAATGCTTTCTTCAGCCAATCTTTCATTTCTTTTTCTGTGCGGTCAGCACTAGAAAGCTTACGTAAACAGCGTTCATATAATGCATTATTCTTCTCTTTACGTAATAATTCATTGAATTTTTCACCACTAATCAAATTTCCTTTACGGAAGTGTTCATCTAAATAATCCTCAAAGCTAACATGTATTTCTATTTCTTCATCATCTCTTAGGATAAATAAAGAAACATCATCCCCATGCACTTTAACATCTTCTAAATAATATTGTTTTTTATATTCATCAATTACACGCTTATATGTTTTTACTACACGATTCGAAAAAGCTGTACTGCCATAGCCATCTACTTGGGCTATACAATTTTTACGCATCTCTTCAATAATCTCTTTATCCATTTCCACAAAATTCTTTAATTTTATGGCTAAATCATGTGCATCATCCACAAACCAACCTGTTTTTCCTTCTTCTACTAAGTCCATTAATACTTCATCTTTTCTAGCGAATACAGGTAATCCTGAAGCCAAAGCTTCAATGAAGGTCATACCTTGTGTTTCACTTAAGCTTAACGATACAAAAGCATCGCATGCATGATAAAAATCAGGTATTTCTACACTAGGTCTAGGCCCCACAAATATAACATTATCATTTTTAAATGAACTATTTAATTTCACCAAATGATCCACTTCAGGGCCCCCACCTACAATTAATAGTTTTACATTCACACCCATTTCTTTCGCTTCATGAAAGCCTTGTATAACAAGATCCAAAGACTTTTCTTTCGCTAGACGACCTACATAAATAATGACACAATCCTCATTAGCTAAATGAAATTCTTTTCTTACTTCTTCTTTATCTCTGGCAAAATGTGTATGGGGGTCGAATTTATCTAAGGCTAAACCCGTAGGAATGATCGTAATCTCTTTTTTTATATCATACCTTTCTAATAATTCTTTTGTCTTCGCACTTGGAGCTATAACTTCACTCGATGTATTACCATATAACTTAGATAATTTCGCTACACCCTTTTTGGCTAATTCATCTACCGATTTTGCATGAATAAAATTAATGTAGTGTGTATAGTCTTCATATGTTGTATGATAGGTACTAATTAAGGGAATATTTAATTGTTTAGAACAAATTCGCGCAAATATACCTACCCCAAATTCAGTTTGGGCATGTATGATATCCAGATTTAAATTCCTTATTTCTTTAATTGCCTTATGATGAATTGGTGAAGTTAATACATAGCCATAAAGAAAAGGGAGTTCTACTCCAGCAACACGCAATATTTCATGTTCCTCGTCCCATTTTGGTTTACCAATACCAGCATAAGTAGTAATCACATAAACATTATGCCCTGCTTTTTTTAGTTCCTGAAAAAGAATATTCGTACTATTTGCGACACCATTAATATCTGGTGGGAATGTATCTGTAAATAAACCAATCCTCATAAGACTCCTAATCTAAGCGTTCACGCGCAGGTATTTCTGGTAAAATTTTCGATATCATAAACATAATCGTACCAATAATTAACATTTGATAAAATGTAACAAAGCGCCATAGTAACATAATCGACTTTGCATCAACGGAAGAGAAGATAGTAGAAAACATTAAAACGAAGGTTGCTTCTGTTCCTCCTGAACTACCAGGCATCGGTAAGAAGGCATTTACCATAGCCACAAAAGAGCTCAAAGCAATAATATTTAATAATTCATTAAAGCCCACTTGTATATTTAAAGCCTTTGCGGCAAAGTAAGGAATACTATAGTAAATGAGTAAACGCATTACATTTTCAATCACCAATTTCACAATTAATTTCTTACGATGACTTAATAAATCAATTTCATCCGTAAAGGCAGATAAAGCTGAATTCAAATTTTCTAAAGTAGCTTCTTTATCTTTAATGAAATGAAAACGATGTGCTAAAGAAATACCTTTTGTAGTAACCCAGGTGTACACTTTTTCTGACTTAGCTAATAAGAATAACATAACAATAACGAAGGAGCTTACAAGAAAACCAAATAAAACAATAATAAAGAATTCAGAATATTGATATCGGAAATAAGGATACTTTAATAAAATCAATAAAAATACAAGTATCGTCATTGTAGATTGATAAATAATAAATTCTAGCCATAATACACCAAAAGAACGTGAAAATGGTATACCTTGCCTTTTAAAGACATAGGCTTGGGCTAATTGTCCTCCCGAAGCTCCAGGGGTAATATTACAAAATAAGCCAGCAACATAAGCATTAATAAAGCCTTGCAAAAAGCTATATTTCGGATGGGTTTCCCTACAGATCCACATTAAGCCTAAGCCTAATAAAGCTCTTTCGACAATCATAAGCACAACCAAGAAAACAACCATCCAAATATTCATTTGCCCTAATAAGGCTGCTACTTTATCCCCATCATCTTTTAAAGTAAAAAATAATACAATTGCAGCAAATAAAAAGATTAAAAGTATATTAAATGCTGTACTTTTAAACAGCTTTTTCATTTTTGTAAACATATATTACTATTATACTCAATATCTACTTTTTTTCCTTTAAAAAAAGAAAAAAAGAGATACCTATATGTAAGTATCTCTCTATGGAATTAAGCTAAACCAGCAGCTGCAGCTACTTCAGCCGCAAAGTCATCTTGTTTCTTTTCAATACCTTCACCAACAGTATATTTTACGAAGTTTAATACTTCAGCGCCATTGTCTTTTAGATATTGTCCACATTTCTTATCTGTATCTAAGAAGAATTCTTGATCCACTAAGCACATGTCTTGTAAAGATTTAGATAAACGGCCTTCAACAATACCTGCTTTTACTTTATCTGGTTTACCAGCTAAGCTTTCGTCATTAGCGACAATACCTTCTTGAACTGCCTTTTCGTGTTCGATTACTTCTTGTGGCATATAGTCACGAGAAATATATGTAGGATTCATAGAAGCAACTTGCATAGCCATATTCTTAGCTACTGTTTCATCGCCACCCTTAACTACAGTAACAGCTACGATTCTACCGCCTTGGTGAGTATAAGAACCAAATGTTTCATCATCATTCTTAGTAACATTCTCAAAACGTCTTAATGTAATCTTTTCACCAATAGTAGCTACAGCATTAACGAATGTATCATTTAATGTACCTTCTGCTGTTGGTAAAGCTAATGCTTCTTCTACTGTTTTCGCTTCTGTTCCTAATAAAAGATCTAATGTTTGATCTAATAAAGCTAAGAATTGTTCATTCTTTGCAACGAAGTCTGTTTCAGAATTGATTTCAACTAAACAAGCTGTATTGCCATCAATTTTGATTTTTGCTAAACCTTCAGCAGCAATTCTGCCTTCTTTTTTTGCAGCCTTAGCTAAACCATTTTCTCTTAACCAGTCAACTGCTTTTGTAAGATCGCCATCGCATTCTGTTAATGCTTTTTTGCAATCCATCATACCAGCGCCAGTCATTTCACGTAATTCTTTTACTTGAGCAGCTGTAATTGCCATTATTCAGTTACCTCCTCAGTTGTTGCTGTAGGTTCTGCTGTTGTTTCTTCTGTAACAGAAGAAGCAACTTCTTCATTACCACTAGCAACTTCATCTTCTTTTTTCACATCACGCTTATATACTCTACGTTCGCCAGAGAAACGTGTCTTTTGCATTTGTTGACGACGTTCTTCCATCTT
>JAFVFM010000044.1 GCA_017475415.1 Solobacterium sp. | reverse complement strand
CAGTTATCTTCATCCAATACGATCATACCACCAGAACCCATCATAGAGCCTGCTGCTACTAAGTTATCGTAATCAATTGGTGTATCTAATTCTTTTTCTGTTAAACAGCCACCAGAAGGACCACCAGTTTGAACAGCTTTAAATGCTTTATTATTTGGACATCCACCACCGATTTCATAAATGATTTCACGTAATGTAATTCCCATTGGTACTTCTACAAGACCTGTATTTTTAATCTTTCCACCTAATGCGAATACCTTAGTACCCTTAGATTTTTCAGTACCAATAGAAGCAAACCAATCAGCACCCTTATTAATAATTTGGGCAACATTGGCTAAAGTTTCAACATTATTGATGGAAGTTGGTTTACCCCAAACACCACTAACGGCTGGGAATGGTGGCTTAGGTGTAGGCATACCACGCTTACCTTCAATAGAAGCGATTAAGGCTGTTTCTTCACCACAAACGAAAGCACCAGCACCTAAACGAATTTCTAAATCGAAATCGAATTTACCAAAGATATTCTTACCTAATAAGCCGTATTCTTTCGCTTGATCAATAGCGATTTGTAGACGTTTAACAGCGATAGGATATTCTGCACGGATATAGATATATCCCTTATGTGAACCAACAGCGTAAGCCATAATGGTCATACCTTCAATAATCGCATGTGGATCACCTTCTAAAATAGAACGATCCATGAATGCTCCTGGGTCACCTTCATCGGCATTACAGATTACATATTTTTCATCACCAGGTTGATCAGCTTCAAATTGCCATTTCACACCTGTTGGGAAACCTGCACCACCTCTACCACGTAAACCTGATGCTTTCATTACATCAATTACTTCTTGAGGTGTCATTTCTAATAAGGCTTTACCTAAAGCCATATAGCCATCCATAGCAATATATTCTTGAATATCTTCTGGATTGATCTTACCGCAGTTTCTTAAGGCAATTCTTTGTTGTTTTTCATAGAATTTGATTTTATTAATATCGAGAATCTTTTCGTGTGTCTTTAAATCCTCATCACTTAATTGTAAATCTTCTACTACTCTACCTTTGTAAATATGTTCACTAACAATACGATCTACATCTTCCACTTTTACATGGTTATAGAAAATATTATCTGGATATATTGCCACAATAGGACCTTTTTGACATAAGCCAAAGCAACCAGTTCTTACTACTTTAACTTCATCTTTCAAGCCATATTTTAATAATGATGTCTGAAATTCATCATAAATCAAGCTAGAATTACTAGCTGTACAGCCAGTTCCTGCACATAAAAGAATATTCGTACGTACACTAGTCATTAACGTGCACCTTCACTCTTTCTTGCAGCTTCAACAGTATATTCTTCTAAAATATTACCTTTACCAATATGTTCTTCAAGAATCTTTTGCGCCTTTTCAGGATCTACATGAACATAAGTAGTATGGCCATCTTCCTTATCGAATACTTCTACAATTGGTTCATATACACACATACCAATACAGCCTGTTTGTGTAACGACACAATTGTAATCATGAGCAGCTGTTTCTTCTACTAATTTGTTTAAAACAGGTCTTGCTCCAGCAGCAATACCACAAGTTGCCATGCCTACAACTACGCGGTAATCTTTGCCACCCTCCCGCATTTCCACTTTCTTTAAAGCTTCTTCACGGAGTTTTTTCAAATCTTCTAAACTTTTCATTTATGCGTCCTCCTCTATAAGATTAACTCCTTGGTTAATATATTCTTTAATCCATAATAGGATACT
>JAFVFM010000007.1 GCA_017475415.1 Solobacterium sp. | reverse complement strand
AATAGAGCAATTTCACTGTTTTGCCCGACAGTAACGTTGCTCGTGTGTTTCTATTGACACTTATATAATAATTCTCCCCCTCTTCTTTTGCAATACCTTTTCTTAAACTTTTTTCTCAACCTTCTAAAAAGCCTTATTTTTTGCTACTTTTTGATGAAAAAAAATTTTTCTTCTCAAAAGAAAAAGGGCCTCATCTGCCTTTCTTTCGTTTATTGATATACCAATCGTAATAGAAATTCCCTGTTTTTCCTTCTTCCGGGAATAAGCTTTCATCTATATCCAATATATAGCTACCATAGCCATTAATAATCTTTGTACCAGAAGGATGCTCTCTTTCTCGTATGAAGTTACCATACTCCCTATGTACATGCCCATGGAACATATAGAGAGGATGATATTTATCCATCAAATCATTAAAGCACGCAAAGCCTTTATGGGCTAAATCTGGCAAATCACCATATCCTTCACTTGGTGCGTGCGTCACTAAAATATCAAAGCCACCTGTAAACATTAATTGCCCGCTCAATTTACGTATACGTTTTTCCATTTGTTTTTCCGTATACATATCTTTCGCATTCTTATAACGATAAGATCCTCCTAGACCTAGAATACGTAGGCCTCGATAGTTATAGATTTTATCTTCTATGCAATCACAGCCTAAAGGTTCTTTTTCATCGTAAATTCCATCATGGTTTCCCCTTACATAAACCACTCTACAATTACCCATTGTAACTAAGAATTCTAAATATGCCGGTTTTAGATCTCCACAAGAAATGATTAATTCTACACCTTCTAGCTTTTCTGGTTTGTAATAATCCCAAAGAAGCTTTTCTTCCACATCTGCAATCAACATCACTTTCATCTTATTCACCCTCCTTTAGGAAGGCGCCTTGATCTTCTAATAATTCTCGCGTCTTTTCGTCATAAGAATTATAGTGAGGAAGTGTACCAATTACATTATCATTTAGCCACATCATCGATGCGATTTCTTGGCTGCTTAGTCGCGCACCATATGCGCCTTGAATAACTTTTTCTTGTGCATGTAATTCGCCTTCAAACGGATTTAACGTACCACTAACTAAACCTTGTTTAAATAAATGCACTAGCTTTCGAGAAGAATAAGGAATTCTACTAGACATATTGATATCTAAAACTCCTGCATCCATACCCCACCAATAATTCAAAGCCTTTTCTTTGTGTACATTCAATTGTCCTTGTAACAATAATTCAACCAGCTTTGTATAATAAGTAGCGTAATTGATTACCGGTGCAGCAATATTCGTTATTTCACCATTTTCTAAACGATATAGGCCATATTCCAAGCTTCCACTTGCATCAGCGCTATCTGCACCACAATAAAGATGTATATCTAGTTCTTCCATTTGCTGTTTATAATTCGCATCTAAGGTCTTTGTCCAACCCAAATATACATTAGCTTGCGGGTCAATTAAGGCAGCACCAATCGCAAAGGCATTGATATCCGCCATCGTTCCATAGATTGGATAATCTGCTAAATAAGCTAAAGAATGTTCCTTACTTAATGATGCAGCCAAAGCACCTAATAAGAACTT
>JAFVFM010000043.1 GCA_017475415.1 Solobacterium sp. | reverse complement strand
CATTTGCCCCATCATTCCACTGCTCTCTTGCGGCAGCTAATAAATCACCATTAGCACAAGAAATAAGCTGAACATTTTCCACCTTTGTATACTTCTCCAATATTTCTTCTAAAGGCGCTTCTATTCGTCTTACTGATAAGTCTTCATCATTCGCATCTTCTTGTTCATATGGAGTAATTTCATAGACTTCTAATGTTTTTAATATTTCTGGATGAATGAGATATTTATCTATATCTACTCTAGTAAATACAGTATCTAAATGCATAAAAGCACGTGTACTAGGTATTTTGAAAGCCAATACACAACGAATAGGATTATTCTTTTCTTGAAATATATTCCGTGCAACCTTTTCTATTGCATCAGGTTCTGTTCTTTCTGATACACCAATTAAGATGACATCTTCACTTAAGTTGAATACATCCCCGCCTTCAATGGTTGCATGATAATCTCGCTCATAATATCTTTTGACACAACCTTTAAAGTCAGGATGGTAATTCAATATATAATCCGCATAGATGGTTTCTCGATTACGTGTAGGATACTTCATACGATGAACCAATACTCCCTCTCCTACTGAGGCAAAAGGATCACGTTGGAAATATAAATTTGGCATTGGATTAACAATTAAATCATCTGCTGGTGCTATACGATCTTGTAAAGAATAGGCTTTTACTCCTTCACCCATTTCCTTTAAGGTAATACCTTCCATGGTCTTTAATACTAATTCTTTTCCTGCATAATGATCTACCATATATTGATATAAAGTATCACGCCATCGCTTAGTTTTAATGTTGCCTTCAGAAAGCCATTGGTAAAGGAATTTCTTTTGTAGCTCAGGATGAGCTTCTAATGTTTCACTCATCAAATCTTCTAAATAAACTACTTCTACACCATTATCTTTTAATATCTTCGCAAAGGCATCATGTTCTTGCTGAGCAACACGCAAAAAAGGAATATCATCAAAAAGTAATTCTTTTAAATGCATAGGTGTAAGATATAATAGTTCCCTACCTGGCCTATGCAAAAGTACTTTCTTTAATTGTCCTATTTCACTATGTACTTTAATCCCTTTCATACTCTCTCCTTACATCTTTTCTGGAGCACTTACACCAATTAAAGCTAAAGCATTCTTTAAGGTAATGGAGATTGCCTTTACTAAGCCTAATCTTTGGTTTGTTAGTTCAGCATCATCTGGATTATTCACATGACTCGAATTGTAATAACTATGGAATAGCTTTACTAAAGTCATAATATATTCTGTGATTTTATTTGGACGTCTACTAGCAGCCACATCCGCTACTAATTTTGGAAATTCAGAAATAATCTTCAATAATTGTAATTCCTTTTCTTCCACTAGACGACTATAGTCATCTGTTTTTGTGAAGGAAGGAATATCAGGATTTGTAAGAATAGAATGCATACGTGAATAAGCATATTGTGCATAATAAACCGGATTATTATTATCTTGTTTTTTCGCTAAAGAAATATCAAAATCCATATGTGTAGCTACATCTTTTGATACAAAGAACCATCTAGCTGCATCTACACCAACATCCTCGCATAATTCGCGTATTGTAATGGCGTTGCCTGTTCTTTTACTCATTTTTACTTCTTTACCATCTTCAACCATTCTTACCATTTGAATTAAGTCTACACTCAATGTATCACTAGGATAGCCTAAGGCCTTTAAGGCTGCCTGCATACGAATCACATAACTATGATGGTCAGCACCCAATAAATCCACTAATTTTGGATAGCCTCTTTCTACTTTATAAACATGATTAGCGATATCTGGTGTTAGGTAAGATAAAGTACCATCACTCTTTCTTAATACTCTATCCTTATCATCCCCATATTCTGAGCTTCTAAACCATAAAGCTCCATCTTGTTCATAAGTTAAACCTTTTTCTTCCATTGTTTTTAAGCAAGCTTTGATTCTTGCTTGATCATTTTCATAGAATAATGTTTCATGCATCCAAGAATCAATATGTACACCGAATAGTTTTAAATCACGATCAATCTTATCTAATTCTTT
>JAFVFM010000042.1 GCA_017475415.1 Solobacterium sp. | reverse complement strand
CAATGCATAGCGATGATTACTACATCACACATTTCTTTCGCTTTTCTGATTCGTTCATATACCCTTTCTTCTTGTCCTGTATAACAATTAATTAAATATTCTTCATCACTTGGTGGCTGTAAACCATTCATTCCATAGGTATAAGAAAAGAAGGCATAACTTATTCCATTCACTTCATGAACATGTATTTCCTCTTGTTCCTCAAAGGAAAGATTTATCCCATCTTCTACTATACCTTTTTCCTTCCAATAAGCTTTTGCGTGTCGTGCCCCTAGGCTAGTTGCATCTAAGCTATGATTGGTAGCCGTGGATACTATATTAAAACCAGCATCTACCATAGCATCCCCGAAAGCAGTAGGTGTATTGAATAAAGGGAATGTACTTGCCCCTCTTTCATCACCGCCAATAATTGTTTCTCGGTTGTAATATGCTAAATCATATCCTTTTGCGATATTCGCCATACGCTTTAACATAGGATGAAAATCATATTGCCCATTACCTAATAGTTGCGCACCAACATAAATCGCCCCATGAATCAAAGCATCACCAACCATAAATAAGCTTGCTTCGTGTATTATAGGTTCTTTTTTTTCTTCTATTGGGTTTTCTAATTGCGTACTATCCTTTTCTTCAATGATTACTTTATTCTTACTTTCCCTTTGATATGAACAAGCCCCCATAAAGAATAAAGAAATACTGCATAACCATATGACTAATTTGTTATAAAACTTCTTCACCAAAAACTCCCTCTACCTCCAATAAGTAGGCCTTTTTATCTACCCCACCAGCATAGCCTATTAATTTTTTGTTTTTTCCAACAATACGATGACACGGTATTACAATCGCTATAGGATTTCGATTTAATGCCATCCCCACGGCACGTTGTGCATTTCCTTTACCAATACGTAACGCTAGATCTTGATACGTACATATTTCCCCATAAGGTATATCCATAGTCGCCTTCCAAACAGCTAGTTGAAAGTCTGTTCCTTCTATCTTTATTGGCAAAGAAAATCTTTTCCTTTTTCCTCTAAAATATTCTTCTAATTGTTTTTTCGCCTCCAATAATATTCCTTCATTTGATTCCTTAAGCTTCGCTTCGCAATAAGAAATCTCACATATTTTTCCTTCATTAGAAACAATACGTATATTTCCTATTTCACTTTCCATAATGAGTTCGTTTTTATTCATAAATCATTCTATCTATTTTTTTCCTTCCCTCATTGGATTCCACTATAGCTTTTAGAATATCCTCTTTCTTTTCTCTAAGTAATCTATTTTCCCAATAGATTAAACCTTCTTCTTCAACATCACGATCTAAGATTATTTTATAACATAAGGAAATATAGTCCTCTCCATTCATCTTTTTCTTTAAGAATTCTTCACTTTGAAAAAAGCCTATTAACATATCTTTATATGCCCGTTCTTTATCTTGCGCATGTTCAAAATAATTAGACCAATATTCTATTCCTTCTTGTTCTGAATTTCTCCCTAATATATTGCGATAACATTTTTGTATAAATGATTTTATAGAGCTATCTTCTATCGTTCCTGCAATTAGATTATATTCATTACAAATCTGTCGATACTCTTCACTATCCACAAAGCTTTTTAATACACTTTTACGGCTACTACCTTCCTTTAGTTTTCCTATCCAATAAGCTTTTCCTTCTTCATCCTTATCTTGCCCTAAGATAGCTCTATAACACAATTCAACAAAGACTTCATCGTCGATTTCCTTATTCCTCATTTCATATGAAGTAAAGAAACCATATAGCATACTTGTGCCTGTTTCCAATTGATCTTCTAAACGCTTTTTCCAAAAGGAAAAGCCTAACCTATCTGGCCTTCTATCTAATAGTAAATCATAGGCTCTGCGTACAAAAGCATTGATAGGATTTTCAACGCGTATGATTGCTTGAGCAGATAAACCCGAATCCGTATAGGCAGTGATTGTTACAACTGTTCCTAGATAATGAGTATCTGCAATAGCTGTAACGAGTCCCTTTTCATCTACCATTGCACAAGCTGGATTACTAGATTTCCAATGAATCTTTTCTATGTCTGGATAAAGGATTGCATTTAATTGTATAGAACGTTTATATTTCGAAGTTTCAACAGTCATTAATATAGCTTCTTTAGGTTCAATACTTAAACTCGGT
>JAFVFM010000041.1 GCA_017475415.1 Solobacterium sp. | reverse complement strand
ATTTAGCTCATTTTTTAATAATCCTGTTATGTGCTCATCTTCTTCAGCAAGATGTAATTCTAGATAAACATTTAAATCCTTATCTATCCTTTGACATTCCTTTTCTAATACATCTGCTAAAGCTAAGGAATCTAAAGATTCTAATGTATTAAGATATGGCAGAAGCTTTCTTACTTTATTTCTTTGTAGGTGGCCAATATAATGCCACTGGATATCCTTAGGTAAATGATTCGCTTTTAAAATTAATTCCTCGCTTCTGTTTTCGCCAAAAATACGCTCACCTTGTTGGTAATAAAAAAGAATCTCTTCTTCTGTACGTCTTTTGGATACAATGCATAAAGAAGTATTGTGTAGTTCTTGTTTCAGTTTTTGATAATGATTTAGATTCATGCGACTATTATAGCATTCTGTATAGAAAAAGTGGCTATAGCCACTTCAAAGGTAACTTATCTTGGGAAATAATAAGCTTTTTTCTTTCTAATATTGGTAAGAGTAAATTAAATAATAATACTAACATAATGATTTCTATAGGAAGTAATATGGTGTTTTTTATGATACTTTGAGTAAAGTAATAGAAATAGCCTTTAGACATAATCATCATAGACCAGATAGAACCTATGGTTACATTGACTAGATAATTCACAATGGTTTTGGCGGAAATAATCTTTACGATATTTATACGAGAACGATAAAAGAATAGGGCATAAATGAATGAACCAAGCATTTCACTTAATGTATAGCCCGCAAAAAAGGCATAGCCTTTAGAATCTAACATAAAGCTTACGATATCTGTTACAAAGGCAGATACGAGGGCTGCTATTGGGCCAATAATCATAGCTTCAATTGCAGAAAAGAAAAAGGATATCGATATAAATAAGTTTTCTGCTATGCGAATAGAGAAGAAACCACTTATAATCTTTAAGGCAATAAAGATTGCGATAAGGGTTAAGTATTTCACATCCTTTAACTTATTTGCGGAAGATATCCAATAATCCTTAGAAAACATAGTTCCACCATCCTTTCTTCACCAGCAGTGAAGTCCGTTTGGTCAAACACTGTGGGATAGGCAATTTACCGCAAGCTGAAGCTCTTCGTCCTTAGTCTTCCCATACTAAAGCACTTAACGCAAATTGCTAGATATAATCTAACACAGTATAGAGAAAGGTCAAGTCGTGATACAATAATCCTATGTCTAAATTAGTTGTAACATGTGAAAAGTTAGCTTTATTACCTCAATATAAAGAGTGGGGTGTGCAGGAAGTTCAATTCGCACTTAAAGGGTATACATTTAAAGGTCTTTCTTCTTTTACGATAGAAGAAATAGAAGATGCTATATCTATAGCCAAGAGCTTAGGCCTACAAACAAGTATTCTATTTGATGCCATCTTACAAGAAGAGGAAGAAAGGGAAGTAAAAGAAGTAATTGAGAGAGTATTTGATTTAGGTATAGATTATCTAGTCGTGAGTGATTTTGCGATTATGCAGATGGCTGAAAGAATGGGAAGATTAAATCAAATTATCTATGATCCAATTACTTTAATTACTAATTCAATGGATGCAAAGACTTATGAAGATTTGGGTTTAGCTTATATTACTATTTCTTCTTGTTTAACAAAGGAAGAAATAGAAGAGATATTAACGCATATTGAAAGAAGTAGTTTAGTAGTACATGGTTATCTATTGATGAGTGTTTCTAAAAGGAAATTATTATCTTCTTACTTTAATTATTTCCAAAAGAATAAGATGACAGATAAGTATGTCTTAGTAGAAGAAAAAAGAGATGGGAAAATGATCGCTATAGAAAATGAAAGAGCGATGATGATTTATAGTGATTTCATACAAGAAAGCTTTGAAGAAATAAAAGACTTTATAGCTAAAGGCTTAAAGCGATTGGAAATACAAACAGCCTTTTTAGAAGAAGAAATGATTGAAGATACAATTAAGCTTTATCGTCAATTGATAGAGGATAAAGATTGTAGTAAGGAAATCGAAAACTATCGAAAAAAATATGCAGCTTATCCATTAGAAAAGGGGTACTATGGTGAAAAGACAATTAAATAAGGTAGAATTATTAGCCCCTTCGGGTGACTTGAAACGTTGTAAAACAGCCATACGCTATGGTGCAGATGCAGTATATATAGGTGGGCAATCCTTTTCTTTGCGCTCTAGAGCAAGTAATTTCTCTTTAGAAGAAATAAAAGAAGCTTGTTTATTTGCGAAGGAGTATGGTGCACATATTCATGTAACGGTAAATGCTATACATCATGATGAAGATTTAGAAGGTATAGAAGATTATCTGCGTGCTTTAGAAGAAATAGGTGTTACTGCAATTATTGTAGCTAGTCCTTATGTGATGCAATTGGCGAAAAAGGTAGCCCCAAAATTAGAAGTTCATTCTTCTACACAAATGTCTGTTACTAGCCATCAAGCTGCGCAATTTTTAATTGATCATTTCCAAGTGGATCGTATTGTTTTAGCAAGAGAGTGTAGTTTAAATGATGTAAGAAGAATTTGTGAAACATGTCCTAAGGATATAGAAGCCTTTATTCATGGTGGCATGTGTGTAAATTATTCGGGCAGATGTACACTCAGTAACCGTATGACGTTAAGAGATGCCAATCGAGGTGGCTGCGCACAATCCTGTAGATGGCAATATCATCTTTATCAAGGTAAAGATGAAGTAAGTGATGGTGCGGATTTTACTATGGGTTCAAAAGATCTTTGTGCTGCTTTACAAATTAAAGATTTAATGGATGCGGGAGTAAAGTCTTTTAAAATTGAAGGAAGAATGAAGACAGAATATTATGTGGCTACAATTGTAAATGCATATCGTAATTTGATTGATGATTTATGCAATAAAGATGAATTAAGTGAAGAAGAATTAGAATATCATTTAAGGGAAATTCGTTATGCAGAAAATCGGGATACAGCTAGTGGTTTCTATGAAAAAGAAGCAGGAGAAGAAAGTATTATTTATCATGCGACAAGTAATGTTGATGTTAATCATGACTTCTTAGCTGTTGTACGTAAATATGATGAAACGACACATACAGCATTAATTGAAGTGCGTAATGTTTTTTCAAAAGGGGAAAGAATAGAAGTATTATCACCTAGAAAGAAAGTACTAAGCTTCATCGTAGAAGAAGCAAAAGATGAAGAAGGTTTATCTTTAGAACGGATGAATCATCCAATGCAATTGGTAGAAATTAAGGTTCCTTTTGCCTTGAAGGAAGAAGATATATTAAGGAGAGCGAGATGATTATCGAAGGTAATGTTAGTGTGAAAGCAGCTCTATTAGCCAATAAAAGAGAAATCAAAGAAATATGGGTGAATCAAAAGAAAAAAGATCGTGATACACATTTTATTCTTGCTCAGGCAAAAGAAAAAAATATACCTGTCTTTTTGAAGAATAAAGAAGAAATATCCAGTGTCGCTAATGGGAAGACACATGGTGGATTAATTGCTTTTGTAAAGGAAAGAAGATATGAATCGTTTGATTCGATTCGATCAATAGAAATGCCATTTTTTGTCTTTGTGGAAGGCGTAGAAGATCCTTTCAATTTAGGTTATATTATGCGCTCGTTGTATAGTGCTGGTTGTGATGCTTTAGTCTTACCGAAAAGAAATTGGGGAGATAGTGAAAGTGTGATGTTAAAAAGCTCAGCAGGAGCCTTTGAATA
The DNA here is from genome assembly GCA_017475415.1 of Solobacterium sp. GTDB lineage: Bacteria > Bacillota_I > Bacilli_A > Erysipelotrichales > Erysipelotrichaceae > Bulleidia. Next base: position 3,644 of record JAFVFM010000041.1, on the reverse strand, counting down.
TATGCATATTGTGATGTCTGAAAATCCATTAGAAGATTTATCTATGCTAAAAGAAAAAGGCTGTTCTATTTATGCGGCTATGCGAAAAGATGCCATTTCTTATACGAAAGCGAATTTGAAAAGACCTTTAGTTTTGCTAATTGGTGGAGAAATGAGGGGCTTGTCGAGTTCCATATTACAATTAAGTGAACAAAATATTTATATTCCTTATGCAAATGATTTCCGTAATGCCTTAAATGCCGCAAGTGCAGTAGCAATACTTGCCTATGAAGTATTAAGGCAACAGGAAAATAGTTGAGTTTATGTTAGTTTCTGCTATGATAGAAAACAATTACTAGGAGGATTAAAACATGAAAGAAGCCTTTTATTACCACCAAAATACGGTGATTATGAATTATTCCAAAAAGTATATTACAAGTATGCACGATGTTGTTTCAACAGAAATATTCGATTCTTTTTTAACCTATTTCTTACATGATTTAGAAAAGACACATCATGCTTTATATCGTTTTTTAAAGGAAGGTAATTTAAGTGATTATGCTGTAAAGGAAGAAGTGAAAGTAGCGATTAAGGAATTGTTGATGAATGATTTTGCTGCTACTAAGCATCCTTATTGTAAGAAGCCTAAACATTTCTTAGAAGTGATAGAAGCTGGTTATCGCTATTGGCGTAGATTAGAACGTTATTCTGTTTTATATACAACAAATGAAGAAGGTTTCCAAATACAGAATTTTTTAAATGCCGATAATGAAGCGAATAAAGTAGTACTGGATTTCTATCGAGAGATTCAACAAAAAGTACAAGGATCCAATAACCGTGTCTTCCGTCAATTGCAAGCTGGTACGAATGCTTCGATGTTATTATCCTATTATAAGTGGAATATCCCTAATGGATATGAGGCATTAGAAAACATTCCTTTTGTGAATGAAATGATGTTGAGAACACCATTACTCTTGCATACAAAATATAATAAACGCACCAATGTCTTTACAGAAACATACAACAATCCGATTGATGAATTTATAAAAGGGACAGAAGAATGGGTATGTTATCCGGCTAAAGTAGGTTCACTTTTGATTTACGCATACTTCCATAGAGATTTTGTAACATCTTGTGTGGGAATGGCGAATTTGTTTGAACTCGCGAGTAAAAGTGAAGCAATAAATAAGAAACCAGATGCGATATTACTCTTTGGTAATCCCGATGGAAAAGAAGATACTGTATTCTATTATGATGAAGTGAATGATTTATGGGTAGGTAAGAATTCGGCACGAGATGAAATTGATTATTTTGGTTATACAAAGAAATCTATCCTGACTTTACATAATTTAGCGATGATGCAAAAGGGATGGTTACCAATACATGGTGCCATGGTGAATATTGTATTAAAAGATGGCACGAAGAAGGGCTTAGTATTTATGGGTGACTCTGGAGCAGGAAAGTCAGAAACATTAGAAGCCTTAAATATAGCGGCAGAAGAATTAATTGATTATCAAGAAACTGTATTTGATGATATGGGTACATTACATATCAATGAAGAGGGAGAAATACGAGCACAAGGAACTGAAATTGGTGCCTTTGTACGCTTAGATGATTTAGATAAGGCAACAGCCTATCGCGATATGGATCGTTCTATTTTCTTTAATCCTGAAAAGGCAAATGCACGTGTTGTATTACCTGCAGCACCATATGATGTAGTTGTAAAAGATCATAAGGTAGATTGTTTCTTATATGCGAATAATTATACCAATAAACGTGGCCTACATTTCTTTGCGAATAAAGAGGAGGCTTTGCCGGTCTTTGTGGAAGGAAAGCGTAATGCCTAGGCACAACCCAAGAAAAAGGCTTATCGACAACCTTCTTTGCGAATCCTTTTGGGCCTATGCAAAAACAGGAAAAATGTATGGATATCATTCATTGTATATTTGATGAATTATATAAAGAAAATATACCGGTCGGTGAAGTATATACATGCTTAGGTTTAGAAGATAAAGGAGATAATGGTATTGCTTTAGCAGCTGAGGCGTTATTGGATTTTGTGAAAGGAAAAAAGTAGAGATGGCATGACCATTTCTATTTTCGTATAATAGGGTAGAGATATGGAAAAAATAAAGTCTTTACAAAATAGTCGTATAAAGGCATGGGCTAGCTTGCATCAAAAGAAATATAGAGATGAAAGTGGTCTTTTCTTAGTAGAAGGAGATCACTTAATTGAAGAAGCGTTAAAGGCGAATTGCGTTGAAACCATTATTAGTGATGGAAGTAAAGATTTTGATTTTAAGGATGTAGTAATCGTTAGTGAAGAAGTGATGAAGAAATTAAGTAAGAATGTTTCTTCTATTTCTTGTATGGCAGTATGTAAAAAAATGGAAGCTACTATACAGGAGCCGACACGCATTGTTTTATTAGAAAATGTGCAAGATCCAGGTAATTTAGGTACGATTATCCGCTCGGCTGTAGCTTTCCGCTTTGATGCTATTTATTTATCAGAAGATTGTTGTGATACGTATAATGAAAAAACGATTCGTTCATCACAAGGGGCAATCTTTTCGATTCCTATCTTTAGAGGGAATATAAAGGATTATCTTTATGCATTAAAAAAAGAAGGCTTCTATTTAGTGGGAACAGACCTACAGGAATCACATCCGTTAGGGAAAGTAGAAAAAAAAGAAAAGATGGCTTTTATCTTTGGCAATGAAGGAAGTGGCTTAAGTGAAGAATGTAAAAAAAGTACAGATGAAAATATACGTATAGAGATGCAGGGCTTTGAAAGTTTAAATGTAGCTGTAGCAGCAGGAATTATTCTTTATCAATTTCAAAAATGATTAATAAAGATAAATAAATTCTCTTTCCTTTTCTACAATAGGTATCTTTTTGACAGATATTTGATCGACACGAATAAAACGATTTCCTTGTTGGATGGCAGAAAGGAAAGAGTTGATTTGTTCTTCCTCACCTTGAATATAAATTTCTACTAAACCATTTTCTAAATTTTTTACGGAACCCGTTAGATGTCGTGCGCGTGCATGTTGGCAAGCGAAAAAGCGAAAACCAACACCCTGTACACGACCATCTACATAAACTAAATAACGATTCATAAATATATTATAACAGGGGAAAAAGACTATGCGATTTGTTTTACTCAATACACATCAATTAAGTGAGGCTTGGTTATATCCTTATTTGAATGATGATTTACATGCAGATACTAAGGTATGTATTTTTATCTTAGAAGAACTATCTGCTTATGAAGAAGAAAAAGAAATGGTGGAACAACAATTTAAAAAAGGTAGTCGGAATTATGATGCTTTAGTTACACCATTACTCACTTATGGGATAAAGGAAGATAATATTATTTTTTCTTATGCACATGATCAGGATGCCACAGGGAAAATAAGGGGTGCTGATGTACTATTCATTTATGGAAGAAAGGACGCTTACATTTATTTAGGGGATGAATTAAAAGAGGAGATTCTTCAATTTGATGGGTTAATTATTGGTATACAATTAGGTGCTCTTATCCAAATGGATGAATATTATCGCATAGAGGAAGAAGAGGCTGGCTTTGAAGAAGGACTTGGTTTATTATCTGGCTTTTCTTTGGTTATCGATTATGAACAAACCATTAATCAAATTAAAGGAAT
>JAFVFM010000001.1 GCA_017475415.1 Solobacterium sp. | reverse complement strand
TGATTGTTATCTATTCCTGCTGTAATATTATCTCCAGCATAAATCTGTTCTATATTTTTCCAAGTATCTACTTTACAAGCTGCCGACACCCCCGAACAAGATACTTTCTTATCTCTTCCCAAAGCTACTACATGCGTATTTCCCGCCGCAACCATAATATTATTCTTCCAAGAACGACTTACCGTATCATTACTACTCGTAAAGATTCTTCCATCTTTATATAAGGCAACCATATGATTATCGTAGCTACTAATTTGTACAATATCCTTTAATAATTCCAAATGGTCTACTCTACCCCAAGTTTCTAAGCTACCGTCATCCTTAATAAAGATAGTTCCATTTGTTGTTTCAGCTAAACGATTCACATCACTTACAACTAAAGGATTATCCTTACTACCACCTTGGTTTAATAAAATATAGATTCCCGCAAGAATAAATAAGAGTGCTAATGCAGCTACTGCATAGATGCCTAGCTTTGGTTTACTTTCTTTTCTTTCTTCTTTCACTAAAGGAATGACTTCTGTTACTGTTGGCTCTATTGGAACTACTTCTGTTTCTTGTAGACTTTCTGTTTTCGTTAATTCAGCTGTCCTTTCAGAAGAAGAAACAGAATCTTGTTGCAAGGTTTCATAAGGCTTAGCTGCGTGAACTGGTAATATGTTATCCGCAACATCCTCTTCTTCACGCAAACCATTTGTACTGATGAAAGGAATATTTAGCATCGTACTCATTCCTTCTAAATCCGGTAATGTTACTTCTATACGATTATTGACTAAGCTATCTAAAGAAACATGAAAAAGGTCTGCCAATCTCTTCAATATTAAAATATCTGGCAAACTATTCCCATTTTCCCAATTCATATATTCCGTAACCTGTACATCTAAATGCTTAGCGATATCTCCTTGCGGATAACCAAAATGCTTTCTTAATGTACTCAGCTTTTCAGGTAATCTATTCATCTGTTATTTCCTTCCGTGTACCATTTTAATGAGAAACCACTTCTATTTCAATAGTCCATCATTTATCTAAAAAAGCTTTTAATTCCTCTAAGCGTGCTTGCATATTTTTCTTTCCTTCTTCATAAGCTTCTTTTAAAGCCTCTGAATTATGCTCCACCTTGCCTACTTTCAAAGAGAATTCTGGTCGTATCACAAAGAGTTCCCCTTTACTTTCTTTTCTTTGTATATACGCTAATGTTTCATTATATGCATCTGCTCTATTCTCTAATGCCTTTACTATATTTGGATAATCTTCAAATAAAAGATGCATCCCCTTCAAGAAAGCTTGTTTCTTTTTGCGATAATAAAGCGGCCTTGTTAGAATGACAACATTCTTTTCATAGCCTAGCTTTTCCATCGCTTTTATAGGAATAGAATCAGCTATACCACCATCTAAATAGCCATTACCATCAATCTTTACTATCTTAGAAACAATAGGCATAGAGGCAGAAGCACGTAAATATAACATTTCTTTTTCATCTAATGTAGGAATTTCAATATATTCTGCTTCCCCACTTTCTACATTCGTTACGACAACATAAAAAGCCATTGGATTCTTACGATATTGTTCATAATGAAAAGGATCCAATTCATTTGGTATCGTGTCATAGCAGAATTCAGCACCATATAAGTCACCTGTTTTTAACCAAGACTGTAATCCACTAAAGCGCTCATCATTAGCGTAAGTTGTTGTATATCGCAAAACTCTACCTTTTTGTTTAGACTTGAAGTTCACTCCAAAAGTAGCACCCGCAGATACACCCATAGCCCCGTCAAATCGAATATCATTTTCCAATAATACATCAACAACGCCTGCACTAAATAAGCCTCGCATTGCCCCGCCTTCTAAAACCAACCCTTTTTTCATCGGCTATTCTCCAAACGTTTTTTGTATTCTTCAACCAATTCAATTACTTCTTGTTCCGTATTTACCATAGAAAAGGCATTCTTATATTTCGCGGCATGAGGCATACCCGCTATATACCACGCAAGCATACCACGCATCATACGTATACCTTTTTTCTCGCTTTCATATGCACATAATTTATGCGTATAATCCAAAACCATATCTAAGCGATCGATACAACTTGGTGCTTCATATTCACCACCACAAAAATAAGCCTTCAATTCTTGTAAGAAATATGGCTTACCTAATATACCTCTACCAACCATAATCGCATCACATTTTGTTTCTGCTAACATACGCTTTGCGTCATCTACCGTTTTAATATCACCATTACCAATTACCGGTATATTCACCGCATCTTTTACCATACGAATATATTCATAATTCGCTTCGCCTGAATACATTTGGGCACGTGTTCTAGCATGAATCGCAATAGCACTTAAGCCAGCCTTTTCAGCAGCTTGAGCAATTTCCACACAATTAATATGTTCTTTATCCCAACCTGCACGAATCTTAACCGTAACTGGGCGGTCTGTATGTTCCTTAACTGCTTTCATGATTTGATATGCTTCTTCTACATCTTGTAATAAATAACTACCCGAATGAGCTTTTAATACTTTATTTACAGGGCAACCCATATTGATATCGATAATATCGCAATCCGTATTCTTACTTAAATATTCACTAGCCTCTGCCATCGTTTCTGTATCACTGCCAAATAATTGTAGAGCTACTGGATGTTCTTTCCCACTCGTCGCACACATATCTTGGGTTTTCTTATTTTGGTAATGCAAAGCCTTATCACTGATCATTTCGCTTACCACAAGTCCTGCACCAAAATTGCGACACATTTCTCTATAGACAGGATTGGATATTCCCGCTAATGGTGCCGCAACAATTGGATTATCTAGTTGTATATTGCCAATTTTAACTACTTTTCTTTCTTCCATAGATTTCCTTTATTTCTTCATTATTGAATTGGTAATAGGTATTACAATATTGACAATGTATCTCAGCCCCCTCACCATCTTCAATCATTTCTTCTAAATCCTTATCTGCAAGTGTCATTAATGAGTCCGCAAAATGTTCCTTTGAACAACCACAAAACCATTTAACATCCTTATGTTCTAAGATTTCTGCATCAGGAAAATATTCCAAAATAATTTCTTCCAAAGAATTCCCTTCTACCATTAAAGTAGAAACTGCTTTTTGTCTAGCAGCTAATTGTTCGCAG
>JAFVFM010000040.1 GCA_017475415.1 Solobacterium sp. | reverse complement strand
ATTAATAATAACAACTGAAGATTTATCTATTGAACAACATCTCAAATCATTTGTATTTGTTATGTCTCCATGTCTACAAGTAACCGTTATATTTTTAGGAATGTCAACATTGTTATGTAAGTCTTGTTCTAAAGCCACTTTTTCCAAATCCGTGAATATAACAATAGTTCTTTTATCCTTCTCAGCAGCAAGTATCAATTGCTTAATTAATCCATGTTCACCAAGATTATAGCCTAGAATAACCGTATGTTCTTTTTCAATTACCGTTGAACTTCCGTTTCTAAGATTTTCTAACCTTTCTTCTATCCCACTGCTAACTACACCTATTAAAATACTTGTTAAAAGTAACCCGACTATTGCAGCAAGAGTATTTAAAATCAAATAGCCCAACTCGCCATCTTCACTAGAAGGCATCCATGCATTTATAATTGTCGCTAACGAATCCCAGAATGTTGCAAAAAAACCTTCTCTAAATTTGAAAACAACAATTATAACTGAAATCATAATCACAACAGAAAGCACGACAAGTGATAATAGTTTGATTATGCTTGTCGTCCCTTTAGACATTTCTTTGTCTAACCAATACTTGAATTTTTCTGAAAACGTATAGTCCTTCATTTCTTCTCCCCTTAAATTATTGATTATTTATTTTTTTATGTAAGCTATCCGCGAAATATTTCTATGACTAAATATTACAACATATCCTCATTTCATAAAATGTTATTCTATGTTTTCTTCAATTATGTATATTCCATTCAATACTAGATATTAATCAATCAATAATATAGGGCTTTCAGTTGTTTCATCTGGGCATTTACCTGCAAGCAAATATAACAGCCCGCTCATTTTGAAGCGATTTGGATTAGTGAACTACTCACCACTTATCACTAAGTGATTGAAGTGAGGGCTTCTACGATATACAGCCCAGGAGATTATGCTAGCAGTCTTATCCCGGAGGAATATATTAAGGGCGACCTTGAATCGGAAATAAGGAATCCTCTCATCGCAAAGATGTTATTTTTAAATAAATCTATCGAGCAGTTTGGAATCTATCTATATTCTTCTTATCATCCAGATAAGAAGGGAGAATATCTTTAGTCTTAGTTAAAGATTATAACTGTTTCACTCTTCCAAACTTCTCTAACACATCCTTAAACTCATCTGGTATCCTCTTCATACATTCTTCTTTTAACTCCTGTGGTATGCCATAAAAAGCTTCAGCCATAATGCCCGCAATACAAGTCAATGTATCACAATCACCTCCCAAAGAAACCGCTGTACGGATAATATCCTCAAAACTATTACCTTCCATAAAAGCGATAATCGCTTCTGGTACAGTTTCTTGACAGCTTTCTACATGATGATAATATGGTCTAATCTCATCACATGTTCTAGATAAATCATAATGAAATTCTTTGATGATATAATTCTTTATTTCTTCCTTATTCATACCAATTCTAGACATATAGATAATACTAGCTATCGCCTCTGCTCCTTTAATTCCTTCAGGATGATTATGGCTTACTTCAGCTGTCCATCTAGCTACTTCTCTTGTTTTTTCTATTGTTTCATATAGCCAGCCCACTGAAGATACCCGCATTGCCGAGCCATTACCATAGCTATAATATGGCTCTTGTCTTTTTTCTATTAGCCAATAATAGAATCTATTCCCATATCCAGCAAATGGATAAGCGTTACCCCATTTATGCATAGAGTTTATGATTAACTCTTTCAATTCTATTTCTGTGTCTATACCCATATCTTTAGCGATTAATAAAGCTTCAGCTATCGCTATAGTCATAACAGAATCATCTGTAAACTTAGATTCCTGTATAAATAAAGGAAAGTCTTTACTTTTATTTCCTTGATCAAATTCATATGGAGAACCAATGATATCTCCTAATAGTGCCCCAAACATACATTTTCTACTACTTTCTCTTTTGATAATCTCTTCTTATTTCTTCTAATGCACCATCATCAAATTCTTCTTTGAATCTTAATGAATCCATAATCCTGCTTACAGCCGTATAATTTGTTCCAATACCTACAGAATCATTATGGAAAGTAGCTGAACGTTCAGCACGAATGCCCATTCTAGCCGCCACACTTACCGCATCCATGTTGGCTCCTAAGAAGACAAATTCCCATCCATATTTTTCTGTTTGCCTTTGTATCATTTTATTTACTAACGCATAGCTATATTCTTCACTAGCGTTTTCCATACCATCCGTAGTAATCACAAATAATGTTTTATCTGGAACTTCTTCCTTTTTCGTAAATTTATGAATATTACCAATATGATTTATTGCCTTACCAATCGCATCTAATAAAGCAGTAGACCCTCTTACATAATATTCACT
>JAFVFM010000039.1 GCA_017475415.1 Solobacterium sp. | reverse complement strand
TGTTAATGAATGATCAAAGGCTGCTTTCTTTGCGTCTGGATCTTCATAATATTGTAAAACTAATGCATCTGCTAGAGAAGTTGCACTTTTTAAAGATCCCTTGATAGTAGGCTCCTTATTTACTTCAAAGGAGAAGGTATTGTCATCATTTTTGAAATCCTCAATTTTCTTATTTTGATATGCAGTAGAATCATGCATATCCAAAACATCAGTAAGCAGCGCGTATTCTTCACTTAAATCAGGAATAAGGTTGCGCATTTGTTGTTCTGCTTCTTTTATATAATCTTCAGTTAGATAGGTGAATTGGGGATGAAAGGTTGGATCCATTGTATTAAATTCAGTCTTTGTTTCAACTTGAATATCACCTACTGGTAAAAAACCACTACGGAAATAATTCGCAGTTGCGATAGTGCGTTGCATGGAATTAGCATAGAAACGAATTGAGTCATCCTTTGGTTGGTAATTGCTTGGTAGTAATCCTTCACTTTCTAAATACTTACGAAAGTATTGACCCATAGCAGTTTCTAGCATTCCACCTTTTGAAGAGAGTTCGCTAGCCTCAGAAGACCAGGAAAACCATGTATGTGGTGTTGCTTCATCAAGAATAGAGCCTTTTGTAGAAAGCGGAGCACGTATATTGTGCCTGCTTAATACAACGACTTGAGTGAGCTTAGCTTCTTCTGATGCATCAATATTCATCATGAATATTGGATGGCATAATATAAGAAGCAGTGTAAAAATTAGATTAATTATAATTATTTTTTTCTTTTTCATATCTTCATTCTAACATTACTCAATCAAAAGGGAGAAGGAAATTATTTAAACAAATGATGTAAATTGACGAAAAGTAAAAAAAGAATATGGAAGATAAATGAAAATAGTACTAGAATAAGTTCATAAGAATTGGGGGACATTTTTATGACAGAAAGAAAATACAATTTTTGGCGAGCTTTGGCGATTATTTCTACTTGCCTTTTACTCATTGTGAGTGGCTTACATTTTTTTAGTGGAAAAGGTGGAGGGATAGATCCTAATGCAGATCCATCCGCAAATAAAGAAACAAAAACATATTTATCTTTATGGAATGAAGAAAGCGAAGCTAAGGATAATCTAGTTGCCTATATGACGGAAATTACGGATCCTCAAAGTGCGGATTTTATTCCTGTAGAAGATCGTATTGCCGTATTTGATATGGATGGAACGATATTTTGTGAAACAGATCCTGTTTATTTCGATTATCGTTTATTAATGCATCGCGTATTGGAAGATCCAAATTATGAAGCTAGTGACTTTGAAAAAGAAACAGTGAAAAAGATACAGGAATATAGCGAGACTGGTAAAAGTAGTGAAGGCCTAGAAGTAGATCATGGTAAATGTATAGCTTCTGCTTTTGCGGGTATGACTATAGAGGAATTTAATGACTATATTCAAGAAGTAAAAAAACTACCAGCTCCTGGTTATGAAGGAATGACAAATGGAGAAGCCTTCTATAAACCGATGGTAGAAGTAATAGAGTATCTTCAAGATAATGATTTTAAAGTCTATATTGTATCTGGTACAGATCGCTTAATTGTTAGAGGAATAATAGATGGTAATTTATCTATACCTAATAGTCAACTTATTGGTTCCGATGAAACAATTGTATCTAATCATCAAGAAGGTGAAGATGGCTTAGAATACGTATATACAGATCAAGATAGTCTTGTATTAGGCGGTGACTTTCTAATTAAGAATTTAAAGATGAATAAGGTATCTGTAATTATGCAGGAAATTGGTCAACAACCAGTATTATCCTTCGGTAATTCAACAGGGGACTCTAGTATGGCCGAATATGTTACATCAAATAATCCATATCGTAGCTTAGCCTTTATGTTATGTTGCGATGATATAGAAAGAGAAAATGGAAATATAGAAAAAGCAGAAAAGATGTATAAACTTTGTGATGAATTTGATTGGGTTCCAATTTCGATGAAAAATGATTGGAAAACAATCTATGGTGATCATGTAAAGAAAAAATAAGAGATAAAAAAATAAGAAAGAAGAAATAAAAAAAGTACGTGCCTATTGTTATTCGTTAATAGCGTAGGCACGTACTTCATTATTAGCTAAAACAAGATCTGCTAATTGTTCATTAAGTTCAGAAGTTCCTTCTAGAACATAATATTCTAAATCAGTCCAAGTTTTGCCTGTAGCATGAGCAGCGAGGAAATCGTCAATTGCGACTTCAATACGCTCATTGAAATCAAGATAGATTTTTTCAGAAGAATCATCTAATTGATTCCATGCAGCTAAATAATCAAGACCTTTAGGTAAAGCAGCTTTGTATAATACGATACAATTCTTATGTTCTTTTTCGTTATCTGGATTGCTAGCTGTATAGGCAATATGAGTTTCGCCATTCTCGTTCTTATGTAATAAAATAATTGTTTTAAAGTCTTCTAAACTTGCATTAAAACGTAATACTCTTTGCATACTTCATCTCCTTCCTCATGGAATTATGAACTTATCTTTTTCTAAATGCAAGGAAAAAAAAGTTGTAATCGCTAACAAATATCTAAAAGTGAAGGGGATTTATTCAGCGCGATTAGAGAATTAAAAAAACGCTATAAATACTGTGCTTATAGCGTTATTTTTGTGTGCCGGGCATGGCGCATATCTAGGAGGTTGAGAAGTACCTCTAGCCAAGGGTGGTAACCCCTAAGGCTTAGCCGAGTTCAAGGGTGTCCATCGTGAGGTGGAATCTGAAGGAAGAATAAGGCAAACTGTTGGTCCGAGGGTCGCGAATCTCAATTGATGGCTGTCGCATGGATAAGCGTGCAAAACAATGTAAAGTCCAAATAGTTACTAGATGCGACAGGTAAATGAGGCGGATAGATGACAG
>JAFVFM010000038.1 GCA_017475415.1 Solobacterium sp. | reverse complement strand
GTCAGGCTACGATTTCGCTATCCCTTCTTCTCGCCCAAACCTCGCGATTTGAACCTTGGGAGTCGCTATGGGGTTCGTCGTTGGCTACGCCCCTTGTGGACTTTCACCACAGATTGACGGCATGCCCGTCATACTAAAAAACTTCTCTATTCATCAATCGAATAGAGAAGTTATTTTTTTATAATACTTGATTTACCAATTCAATTACTTCTTCTTGTGTATCTTTTTCTAAACACTGCTCCGCTAGCTTTTTCATTTCTTCATACTTCAAGCCATTGATGATTTGTCTAGCTCTAAGAATAGAAGTAGCACTCATTGAGAATTCATCTAAGCCAAGGCCTAATAATACAGGTGCAGCGATTTCATCGCCTGCCATTTCACCACACATACCACACCATTTACCATGTTTATGTGCACCATCAATAGTCATTTTAATTAAACGTAAAACAGAAGGATTCATTGGTTGATATAAATAAGAAACTGGTTGGCTCATGCGATCTGCTGCCATGCTATATTGGATTAAGTCATTTGTACCAATAGAGAAGAAATCTGCTTCTTTTGCAAGATTGTCTGCTAATACAGCTGCTGCAGGAATTTCAATCATGCATCCTACTTCAATATCATCTGCTACCTTCACACCTTCATTAATGAGCTTTTCTCTTTCTTCATTATAAACTTGCTTCGCTTCACGGAATTCACCTAATGTCGCAATCATTGGGAACATGATACATAATTTGCCATAAGAAGAAGCTCTTAATAAGGCTCTTAATTGTGTTCTAAAGATATCCTTTCTCATCAAGCAGAAACGAACAGCTCTAACACCTAAGAATGGATTCAATTCTTCATCAAATTCATAATATTTAAGTTTTTTATCACCACCAATATCTAAGGTACGAATGACTACTGGTTTACCGCCCATACCTTCAAGAACTGCCTTATATGCTTCATATTGCACATCTTCACTTGGGAAGTCATCTTCACTCTTCATATATAAGAATTCTGTACGGAATAAACCTACACCTTCACCACCATTTGAAAGTACTCCATCAACATCTGCAGGTGATCCAATATTACCAACTAATAATACTTCTCTGCCATCTACAGAAATGGATTTTTGGTCTTTGAGTTCTTTTAATGCTTCCTTTTCTTTACGGAAGGCTTCTGCTTTAGCCGTATATTCTTCAACTTGTTCAGCAGTAGGATTAAGAATTACTTCACCATTAAGAGCATCTAGAATCACTTCATCTCCTTCATTTGCTGCTTCTAAAATACCACTTACACCTACAACAGCAGGAATCTCTAAGGAGCGAGCCATGATTGCGCTATGGCTTGTGCGTCCACCAATTTCTGTTGCAAAGCCTTTAGCATATTCTTTATTCAATGAACCTGTATCACTAGGAGTTAAATCCTTAGCGACTACAATTACTGGAGAATCAATTGTAGATAGATTTGGAATTTCCTTACCACAAATATTACATTTTAAGCGGAAGGTTACATCCTTAATATCCGCAGCTCTTTCACGCATATATGCATCTTCCATAGATTCGAAGATAGAAATCATCATATTCGCAACTTGTTCTGTCGCAAATTCTGCATTTACATTTTCATTTTTTATCATATCTTCTATTTGGCTACGTAATTCTGGATCGTTAGCCATCATTAAGTGAGCATCAAATACAGCTAATTCTTCAGCAGCTAAGCTTTTTGAAGCTACTTCCTTAATTTTTTCAATGTCACTTACAGTTTTTGTGAATGCAGCATCTAATTTTCCTAATTCTTCTTCAGCTACAGCATCTTTGCGCACTATCTCTAAAACTGGTGGTTCTAATTTGTACACTTTCGCTACAGCTATACCCTGTGAAGCAGCAATACCTTTTAACATCTTTTCATCCTCCTATTGTTTACTTCTTTTTCACAAAAAAACATTTCTCTAGGCTAGTATGCTTTTCGTGAACTGCTTATACTATTTGTATTTTATCACAAAGAGGATGATTGCCGACTACAGTTTTTCAAGAAACTCCTGAATTGCCGTTCTTTTTAAACGATAATAAGTTGATCTTGCAAAGTAATGTTCATGCCATTTATCAATATGATTATCTAAATAATCTTTTCGAATAATGAGTGCTGTATTCTTATTACAATCCTGTAATGTTCTATCAATAAGATGTAACAATTGCGCATCATCATCATAAATTGTTCTATTTTCTTCAACCACATTATGATAGCGCATTAAATCCGCTCTCTTCTTTGATCGCTTATATAAGCCACCAATATACATTACTATTTTTTTCATTTCTGTATAACTTTTCCCTTTTGTATTCATCTTCTTTCTCCTTTGAACTCATTATTACTTCACCTTTATGTATCACTTGAAAAAGTCTACAGATTGTAGAATTAGACTACGAATAACCATAAAAAATTCTAATCTCTGTAGAATTCCTAAAAGAATCATGTAAAATATTTAAGTAAGAATTATGACAAACAAGAAAAACAATTTGCCTATTCAGCAAATCGTAATTACATTATTACTCTTTATCTTATGTGCCCTAACGGCATTCTTTTTGTCTATCCCTACAAATATAGGCTTTGCCCGTATGATTGGCTTAAATGTATTCGGCTCAATCGCCATTCTTTACAATTGGCAGTTGATTGAATTACATATTCAACGCATTAAAGAAAATGGCAACGGCTTATTATTTACCATTATTGGCATACTTGTTTCTTTTAGTTTACTATTGTTAGGTGAAAACTTTCTCAATTGTGATATGATTCTCCCTACTGTAGAAGATATCCATTTATATGGCCATACGCGACTAGGTATGTTTATTGCCTATAGCTTTATTAAAATCACCTTCATCAGCATTGTATTTAAATGCATTACAGATCGTTTAGATATAAAAGAAAAAGAAGTGCAAGTCATTCTCTTTTCCGCCCTTGTATTTGGCTTAATCTTAACGCTAAGCTGCACTTCTTTTGTGATCAGTGATATATTTAGAACCTATATTTATAACTTATTATTCATCGGTTATTTGTCTTATTCCTATAACCAAACAACTTCTCTTATTCCTGGTATCCT
>JAFVFM010000037.1 GCA_017475415.1 Solobacterium sp. | reverse complement strand
TTAACTCTTGCATGAAAATATTATAAACAAGTTTTACATGAGAAAAAAGAACATAGTCTCAGCCATGTTCTTCATTCATTAACGTTGTTCTAAAATTTCATCATTATAGAGTTTCTTTATTTCTTCTCTTACGATTTGAGCATAATTTTCATCTGGGAAGACTACAGATAATTCTTGTCCTGCATAGGAAGCACAATAAGCATAACCTGTACCACCTTCAATTTTGTAAGAAATAATATTCCATTCTGTATTCTCTAATAATTGTTTTTCAATAATATCGCTAATGATTCCATATTCTAAATTGGTTAGATATTCATTCTTCACGCTTTCCACTACCTTACCGAATGTTGGAATCATTTCTGGACTACAAGCCTTTTCAATAATTGCCTGCATAACCATTTGTTGGTGCATATTTCTACCGAAGTCGCCATTTGGTAGCGTTTTTCTTTCTCTGCAGAACAATAAGGCTTGCATACCATCTAATTTAATTCTACCTTCTTCAAAGCGCATTGCTTGATTATCCCAAAACGCAAAGGCATATGGATTATCTACTTCAATACCACCTAAAGCATCTACGATATTCCTAAAGGTAGTAAAATTCACTAAGATATATTTATTGATTTCTGTATCTAAGAATTCGCCTATACCATTCATTGTATTCTCTATACCCGAAACACCTAGATGGGTTAGCTTATCTCTTCCACCTCCTAGTGCAGGATTAGGTATATAGGAGTCACGTGGTAAAGAAACTTGAATCAATTGACCTGTTTTCGGATTCACAAAGACAACTAAGTTCACATCTGTTCTACCATTTAAAATGAGTTCTCCTTCTTGATCATTCCCCGCAAAAAATAAGGCAAATGGTTCAATATTGATTTCTTTTTTTACTTCTACTTCATTTATCGCTAATAGACGCTCTACCGTATGAATCTCTTTTACATCTTGTTTAAATTCCCTAAATTCTTCTGTTTCTGTAATTAAGGATTCATAGGCTCTAGTCATGATTAATACATCACCTTCACCTGTATATAAGGCTTTTAATGCATCATATGTATTCTCTGCTTCTTTTACCGTTAATGTTGTACCTAAGCTTTCTTCTATGCTTCGCAATGCATATTCTTGATCATCACGGTCGAATGAATCACTAATAATAAATACTTTATCTTTATAACTTTCTAAATCCGAGCCACTACTTACATCAGAAAAATATTCACTATGTGCTTTTTTATATTCCTCATTCATGACATAAGCATTTACGATATGTTTATCTATCATATTCACTTTAAAGAATTCTTCAGCTACTTGCTCAGTACGAGTTAAAAACATACCACTTATTCCTACCGCAATAGAGAATAAGATATTTAAGCCTTTCATCCAAATACTTTTCGGAAACTTAGCGGATAAAATAAACAATATGCATAAGCCTATTGTCAATAAGGCAGAAGCATATAAAGCATAAATATTAGGAATAAAATCCACCAATAATAGTACCGCCACTAAGGCAATTGAGGCGAGTAAGGCAATAATCCAAAATGCTTTGGCACTAATTACTTTTTTTGTCTTCATGATTCACTACACTTTCTAAAGCCACTTTTTACGCTTAAATACCCAAAATGTGATTGCCACAATGAGTATACTTAATATAATCACAAAAGGATAGCCATAAATCCAATGGAACTCTGGCATAATTAAATTCATA
>JAFVFM010000036.1 GCA_017475415.1 Solobacterium sp. | reverse complement strand
ACAATCACATCTTATATATCGCTAGTGATAATGACGCTTATGCAACATTAAATGAGCGTGGCAATGTAAGTAGTGTTGCCATTGGAAGAATGGGTATTGCCTTATGTAATGATGATGGTAGTGTTGCATTGTATCGTCCAGATGGCACGAAGGTTGATTTAGTCGATTTGCAAGGCGTGAAAAATGTATGTATAGGTGAAAGCTTCGTTGCAGGAATCGCTTCAAATGGCGAAGTAAAGGTATATGGCGCGGAAGCTTCTTTTAGCGAAGCGGTGAAAAAGATGAAAAATAGTATGTATCTAGCTAGCGATCGTGATACTTTAGTCGCTCTAGATCGCAATTTGAATATTTTTGGGGCTGGTGAGAATACAAATAAACAATATGGTGAAGTAGAAATTGAACCTACTCCATCTGCTACACCAGAAACGAAAACGAAATTAGCTAGTGTACAAAATATTCATTTTGACCAAAGTACTGCTAATGTACAAATTAAATGGGACGCTGTAGAAAATGCCAATCGTTATGCGATTAGTATTAGCCCGGCCTTAGATAGAACAATACCGAGCACAGCTAGTACGAGTGCTAGTGTTCCTTCATCTAGTTTTCAAAAAGATGTTACGTATACTATTACCATTATCGCCTATCCGAAAGATGATGATAAATATGAGGAAAGTGAAGCTTCTGTTGCGCAATTTACGTATATTCCTAAAACAATACAATTGAATTCACCTACGCAAGTACAAGCTCTTACATCAGTGGATTCATGGAATATTGTTTGGGATGCAGTAGAACACGCCGATTATTATATGGTTTCTATAGATGATGAAGAACCTACTAAGGTTACAGAAACAATATATGAATATAAATTCCCTACTGGCGCATTTGAACATTTATCTGAACATATCGTACGTGTACGTGCTGGATCGGATAATGAAAAATATGAAGAGAGTTCACCTACAGAAGCGAACCTAATTTATGAAGCACCTACCTACAATCTAGATATTGACTTTGTGGATAATGGCACAAATATCACCATTAATGCGAAACCATATATCTTACAAGTAGGTGTGGGAAGTTATAGTGTAAAACAAATTGCCGAAGAATTAGCAGGTAAGAATATTGTGCCGGAAGGTTTTGAGCTTGTTTATCCGGATAATATGGTAAATATCCAAAGTGATACAAAGATTATTATTGCGGTGCGTGTAAAGAAAGTAGAACCTATTTCTACTAATGAGCCAGAACCGGAAGTTAGCCCTGAAGTAAATGAGGAGACTTTGCCAAATGGATAAGGTATGGTATTACATGAAAAGGGATCGTAAAAAATATGGTCCATATAGTGATGAAGAATTAATTCGTTTAATCCAAAATGAAATCCTTGAAGGTGAGGATTATATCTGGATGCCTGATTTACAAAGTTGGCTTTGTATAAAGGATAGTATTTATAGTATTTATTTAGAAAATACACAAACAATCGTAATTCACAATCAGAGTGATGAATAATGCATCACTCTTTTTCATAAAAAAATGGAGAGTTATTTCTTCTCTCCATCTGCTATCCATTGTAGTTGATATTCCCCTGTACATTCTAATGTGCTACCTGCATGCAATTCAATCGGATCTTCTGTTTCGTAAATGTCCACAACCTTACCAAGGTGGTTTTTGATATGTAAACCAGCATCTTTAATTGCCTTAACACGATATTTGCCAGGTTTTAAGCTTTTGGCAATGTCATAACTACCTGGAGTAATGATGACTTTATTATCAGCACTCATATAGATGAGATGTTGACGTTTGTTGTGCTTAGCTGCATTTACTTTATTGTAGAAACGCTCTCTTAAGAAGAACATATCTGCATGGTCTACTTTATATGTAAATACTTTAGTAGGGGTTGTTACAATAACACGATTCTTTTCTTTTGTGTTGCGTTGAATATATCCTAAACGATGACAGTTGATAAAATGCTCAGATAAGAAGTAAAGTGCTAAATCAGTTTCATATAGCATGCCTTCTACAATTTGGGCCTTATCTTTCTCTGTACAATCAGGGATATTATGTATCTTATCTTTCAATATATTTACAATAGATGTTTCCGCTAATGATTCCGGAATGCTTTCCTTATTTACAGATACGGAAGCAGGGAAGGCATTGACGCACTTCTCACCACCGTGGAGTAAAATGGCAGGCATAGGGAAAAACTTAGCAATCGTATCATCGGGAGTATTCGTTTCCAAATAGGCATCCATAATCATTTCTTTCATATTAGATTGCGCTGTTACTAAGCATTGAAAGAGATCATGTTTAAGTGGAAGCTTATAACCCTGGATAATACTTTTACAGTCTTTACACATATAGTGGCCATCAGTGAGCTTTTCAAAGCCACTAAAGAAACCGCCACCTTCATTTAGACAGAAATCACATACTTTCTTTGCCATATCTACCTCTCCATACTATTATAAACAAATTGTTGCATAACAACAATTGACTTGAATAAGTTCTATGTGATAATCTAATGAAGCATTTAAAGGATTTTTTTATCATGGCAAAAGAAGATAAGATTACCCTGGCGTGTGAATTGTGCTTGTCTCGGAATTACACAACACACAGGTCAAAAAACAGAAAAGAAAGATTGGAGCTTAAGAAATTCTGTCCGAGATGTAATAAAGTAACGCTCCATAAAGAAACGAAATAGGAGGATAAAAATATGGCTGAAGAAAAGAAAGTAGCTGTAAAAGACCATTGGTTTTCCATCGATGGTATTCGTAAAGAAGCTAAGCGTGTAAGATGGCCTCATTGGAAAAGTGAAGGCAATACAGCAGGAATTATGCAAAATACAGCAGAAGTATTAATTTTTGTATGTTTCTTTGCGCTATTCTTTGTGGCATGTGAATTTGTTGTAACTTTATTGTTGAAAGCAATAGGAATTGGAGCATAATCTATGAGTGAACAATTTATTGATACTGCACCATTTGATGAGTCGACCGAAAAAAGATGGTATGTAGTAAATACATATTCTGGTCACGAGAATCGTGTAAAAGATAATCTGGAAAAGAGAATCGAAAGCATGGGCATCCAGGAACAATTATTCCGTATTATTATTGCGGAAGAACCTGAAATCGAAGTACGTAATGGGAAAAAGACAGAAAAGATGAAGAATATGTTCCCTGGTTATCTATTTGTAGAAATGATCATGACGGATGAAGCGTGGTATGTTGTACGTAATACACCAGGTGTAACAGGATTTATTGGTTCTTCTGGTGGTGGTTTAAAACCATTCCCAGTTTCACCTAGTGAAATGGAATCCATATTACGTCGTATGGGCCAAAGTGAGAATAAGGTTCTTGTAGACTTCGGTATTGGTGATGTCGTTAAGATTCTTAGTGGACCTTTCTCTGGTAAAGTGGGTACAGTCGCTAGTATGAATGATCAAACACAAACAGCGAATATTCATATCTTATTATTCGGTAGAGAAACACCAACCGATATCAACTATAACGATTTACAAAAAGTAGACGAAGAATAAACACAAAAGGGTATCTCCGTATACCCTTTTTCTAAAAAAGGAGTTAGTTTTATGAAAAAGTACTTTGCGTTACTACTCTGCTCTAGTTTACTATTGGCCTCTTGTAAGGAAGAAGTAGTGGTAAACCAAAAGGTAGTAGAAGAAGAAAAGGCAGAAGAAACAATGGCCTTGCAAGAAGTTGTGATTGAAGAAGAAGAGGAAGAAGTAATAGAAGAATCAAAAGCCCCTGAAGGTATGTATTTTAGTGAACTAACAGGTTTACCTATTTCCTTATCTTTACAGAATCAACGCCCTATTGCGGTAATGGTTGATAATGAAATTCTAGCTTATCCTCACTTTGGGGTAGCTGAAGCGGATGTGGTTTATGAGATGATTAATAGTTTACATAATGATCGTATTACCCGCTTAATGGCTTTAGTGAAAGATTGGGGTAGTATTCAACAAATGGGTAGTATACGTAGTACACGTGATACCAATATTGATTTACAAGCAGAATGGAATTCTATTTTGTGTCATGATGGTGCTTCAGCAATCTCTTTGCCTCGTTTTGAAAAGGGCTATGCTTCACAACATATTTCGGGTACCTTCTCACGTGTAGCTAATGGTAAAGCAACAGAATTTACAGAATATATTCTTCCAGGTGACTTAGAGGCAAATATTGCCGCAATGAATATTGATCGTGAGTATAATGCCTTCAAGCCAAATGTAGAAACACACTTCCAATTTGTAAAATATGAAGGGGAAGAAGCGAATCTTGCCGAAGATTTACGTACTGTAAATCATGTGGCCCTACCTTTCCCACATAATGGTAGTGAACTTCGCTATAACGCGGATACAAAGACATATGATTATTATTGTTATGGAAGTATCCATGTGGATGGGGAAGATAATGAAGTATTATCCTTCAAGAATGTTATCTTACAAAATATTGATATGATAAATACCGATGGCGCAGGTGGACATGTTGCCTATAACCTAATCGATAGTGGTAAGAATGGCTATTATTTATCCAATGGTCGCTTACAAGAAATAACTTGGGAAAAGAAAGATGAGATGGATATAACACGCTATTACGATTCAGAGGGAAATGAATTACAAATCAATCGTGGTAATGTATATATTGGCTTAGTACCAACAGATTCTTGGGCGAATTTGATTATTGAATAAATTGATGCGCTTTAGGCGCATTTTTTCTTTTCTAATTAGGGAGATAGTATATAATGGATAAAGTAAACCATGATAGAAATCGGTTAACAGAAGTTTGGGGAGTGAAATGAAGAATAGATTAGTTTTATTAATGATATGCATGCTTTTGGTTTTGCCAAAAGTGGAAATAATAGCAGAAGAAAAGAATAAAGAAGAAGTGGGTGTAGAAGTAAAAGAATATACTTCTTCACCAATTAATCCACGCTTAATCGCAACGAATACACCAAATGCAGATGGCTTCGTTGTACGTCTATATCGGCTTTGTTTACATCGTGAAGCTGATTTAAATGGCTTTATGCATTGGCGTAATCGTATTCTTAACAAAAAAGAATCAGGTACAAGCTTGGTGTTGAAATTCTTTAATAGTAATGAATATTTACAGCGTAATACCAGTGATTCTGATTTTGTGGAAAGCTTATATCAGATTGCCTTAAATAGAAAAGCTGAACCTAAGGGTAAGATATATTGGCTAAATCAAATCACTTCTTATAGTAGAGAAGATATCATCAAACAATTCTGTGCATCAAATGAATTCAAAGTCATTTGTCAAAGATACAATATTGTATTGGAAATAGAAGATCCAATCGCTTCTTTTGTGAAGCGTATGTATGAAAAAACATTGATGCGCTCAGCTAGCGCTTCCGAAATTGAAGGATGGAGGAATCCTTTAGCCCAAAAACAAAAAACTGCCGCTAATCTTGTAGAAGCTTTCTTCTTCTCTGCTGAACTACAAAGACAAAATATCAGTAAAGAAGAATTTGTAAGAAGAGCTTATGCAACATTATTGAATCGTGCTGCTAGAAATGATGAAGTGCAATATTGGGTAGGAAAGCTCAATGAAGGTAATAGCCAAAAACAAGTATTATATGGTTTT
>JAFVFM010000006.1 GCA_017475415.1 Solobacterium sp. | reverse complement strand
TCTTTCACCTACACTTTCTCACTTAGCTTTTTGCCTAATAAGCCAGTTGGCTTAATCAGTAATACAGCAATCAATACCGCAAATACAATCGCGTCACTTAATTGCGTAGAAATATATGCCTTTGTTAGGGTTTCGATAACACCTAATAATAGACCCCCTAAAAAAGCTCCCGGAATTGAACCAATGCCACCAAATACAGCAGCGGTAAAAGCTTTAATACCTGGTAAAGAACCCATCGTTGGTGAAACAACAGGATAAGTTGAGGCAAGTAATACTGCCGCAATAGCAGCTAAGCCAGAACCAATCGCAAATGTAATAGAAATAATTTGATTTACATTAATTCCCATTAGTGTAGCTGCACCCTTATCTTCTGAACAAGCACGCATCGCTTGCCCTGTTTTTGTACGATTAATAAATAAAGTCAATAATGTCATAATCACAATACAAGTAATTATGGTTGTAATAGAAATATAAGAAACACTTAATTGGCCATCAAATAAAGATAAAGTACCCTTACCTAATACCTGTGGGAATACTTTTGTAGAAGAACTCCATAATAGTTGTGCACCATTTTGTAAGAAATAACTTACACCTATAGCTGTAATTAATACGGCTAATGATGGTGCTTGACGAAGTGGCTTATAAGCTAAGCGTTCAATTGTAATACCTAAAATCGTACATACAACAATAGATAAAAGAATCGCTACCACAGTTGGTAATTGGAATGAAGAGATCGCAAAAAAGGCAACATAGGCGCCCACCATGATGACATCGCCATGCGCAAAGTTCAACATTTTCGCAATACCATATACCATACTATAACCAAGTGCGATAATTGCATATACACTACCTAGACCAAGTCCATTAATCAAAAATGATAAAAAGGCCACGTTTATACCTCCTTTTACTAAAACAAGGTTACCAATCTATTTTATATTGGTAACCTTTATTCTTACAAGTCTACTTCACGATGGAATTAGTCGTTTACACCAACATAGGCGCCATCTTGAATCACCATAGCTTTAGGTGATTTAGATACTTCACCTGTTTCTGCCCATGTAATCGCAGAACCTTCAGTACCAGTAATACCTTCGAAATTCATCGATGTGAATTGCTTAACCATAATATCTGTGATTTCTGTTGCAGACATTGAAGCAGTTACATTACCTTCCGTACATGCTTGCGCAAGAGCGTAAATACAGTCATATGCATCTGCCGCAAATTGGTTTGGAACATCACCATATTTTTCTTTGAATTTTGTTACAAAATTCACTGTCTTTTCATCTGTTGCATCTGCTGAGAATGGTGTTAATAGATATACACCTTCAGCTAACTTTGTATCAAAACCTTCTAGCGAAAGGATGCCATCCATACCATCAATTCCGAATACAGTTGGCTTATAACCCATTGCATCCGCTTGTGTTAAGATGAGTGATGCTGGTTCGTAGTAAATAGGAAGGAATAGAATATCTGCACCTGCATCCTTTGCCTTTTGAAGTTGTACTGTGAAATCTGATGCACTTGAAGTATCAAATGTTTCATCAGATACGATTTCTAAGTTCTTTTCTTTCGCTTCAGCTACAAATTTTTCATGAACACCTGTAGAATAGTTATCATCATTTTTCCAAATAACTGCTACCTTTGTGCCTAAGTTCGTATGTGTTGATAAATAATCTGCACTAGCGATACCTTGGTTAGGATCGGTAAAGCACATTTGATAGAATGTTCCATAATAACTCTTTGTTGTGGAGTTATAGATAACATCCATAGAAGATGCAGATGGTGTTAATGCGAAGATATGATCATCAGCATAGAGTTGTGCAACTGCAGCACCAGGAGCAGATGTTACTGTTCCTAATGATACTTGCATACCCCAGTCCTTTAATTGACCATAAGCAGTAACTGCTTTTTCGGGATCATGTGCATCATCTTGTATATTCGCTTCAAATTGTACGCCACCTTGAGCATTAACCTCCTCAACAGCCAATTCAATCGCATTCTTTACAGCTTGACCATATACAGCAGCGCCGCCTGTTAATGGACCAGAAATACCTATTTTAATTGCTTCAGCACTTGTAGTAGTTTCTGCATTCGTAGAACTTGTTTCGCTACTTGTGTTGTTTGAAGAAGCACCATTTCCTGAAGAACATGCCATCATGGCTACAGCCATAGCTACGGCAAATCCTCCTTTCCAAAACTTTTTCATTTCCATATTCTTTCCCTCTCGTTTCTTGATAATGACTAAATTATAGGTAGACAAAAACACAAAATCAACCTACTTTTCATTATTTTTCATCATTTTCTGAAAATATTTACTTATTAAATGAAACTTTTTTCATTTATTCATTAATAGGTGTTCGATTTGTGCATCCGAAGCTTCCGGCAAGACTTTTTTCAAATGCTTTACCATACGCTTATACGACTCTTCTACCTTTCGATCATAAATATGCTTTGAAAAGGATTTGCCTAAATAGGTTTCCGCTAGAGCATACCGCGTAATACCCCAACCATACGGTTTACCTTCTTTATCTATTTCATATTCAAAGTTAGAAGTCAGAATATAACCTTTCATTTGTAATTTTGTAAGTGTTGTATCAAAGCCCTTACGCGGTTGCCATGCATCCTTGCCTTTTTCTTTTGGCTTATTATACCCACCAATCGCTTTCAATTCCTTTGATAAAGCAGAATGCCTTGTTTCCAATAAGGAATATAAATATTGTTCTTGTTCACTCATTAAACCATCTGAACAGGCTGCCTCGAAATCATAGCCATTCCTTCGATAATTCGCAAAATCAACAAACCATTTCTTCGTAATAAAGCCAGCCTTACGATGAAAGAACTTTCCATAAGCTAAACCTAATTCTGAGATAATTGGCCCCTTCCATTCCCACGGCCCTTCTTTATCCGTAAAATAAATACTTGGATCGCAGTGCTCTGCAACACTAAAACCACTTATTTCATTTTCAAAAAAAGGTAGGAAGCCATAATATTCAATCAGTTCTATCATATCTTCCATTGTAAAGATGATTTTATTTCGCATATGCCCTCCTAAAAAGGCTACCACCGTAGCCTTAACTTAAATCCTCTCCATTTGATGCAATGACTTTTTTATACCAATAAAAGCTATCTTTTCTACTTCTATCCATCGAGCCATTCCCTTCATCATCCACATCAACATAGATAAAACCATAACGTTTTCTGATTTCACCTGTTCCTGCAGATACAACATCAATACAACCCCAAGTAGTATAGCCAATCAAATCTACACCATTTTCTATCGCTCTATCCATAGCTTTAATATGTTCGCGATAATATTCAATGCGATAATCATCATGAATTGAACCGTCTTCTTCGACTGTGTCATAGGCACCTAAACCATTTTCCACAACCATGATTGGTAATTCATAACGATCATATATCATTTCTAAATAATATTGTAAGCCATCCGCATCAAAGCCCCAGCCCCAATCACTATAGCTTAAATATGGATTCTTTGCGCCACTTGAGAAATTCCCTTGTACAATATCTCTTATCTCATGCGTAGTCACAAGCTGCGACATATAATAAGAGAAAGTATACATATCTACAGTTCCATTCGCTAAATCCATCAAATCTTCTTCCGTTATTTCTAATTCAACATTATGTTCCTTCCAAAGGCGCTTTGCGTATGTACCATAATAACCTTTACATTGCACATCACCACAATAGAAGATATTCTTTTCCCATGCATGCCTATTCGCTAAGATATCTTTAGGATCACAGGTTCCTGGATACCAAGTTATACCACAGATCATGCAACCAATACGATTTTGTTGATTAATCGCATGGCCAATTTGTACAGCCTTCGCACTCGCTACAAATTGATGATGCAATAATTGACAAGCTTCTTGATAATCCTCGTCACTTGGATGACCTTTCATATCTAAGAATTGAATTGGATTATTAATTTCATTAAAGGTTAACCAATTATGAACCAAACCTTTATATTCCGTAAAACAAGTTGTCGCAAACCGTACATAGAATTCAATCAATTTGCGGTTTGACCATCCACCATATTCTTCTTCTAAAACAAGTGGTGTATCAAAATGCCATATGGTTACAAGTGGTTCAATATCATTTTTCCTTAATTCTTCAAAGACTTTGCGATAGTGTTCCACCCCTGCCTTATTTGGTTCTTTTTCATCGCCTCTAGTATATAAGCGACTCCAAGATATGGATAAACGATATTGTTTAAAGCCCATCTCTTTAAATAAGGCAAAATCTTCTTGGTAACGATGATATTGATCTACACCCTTGTGGTTGGGATAATAATAACCATCTAATACTGCATAATGTGCGCCTTCTGGCAAAGAAGAACCATAGGCTATCATTTCACCCGGCTTACCATCTTTATCTATATAAGTAACCATACGTGGCTTATCTTTTGTGCCACCTGTAGTTACATCCGTTTTCGCTAAGCCTCTACCATCTTCGTTATAAGCACCTTCTACTTGATTAGCAGCTGTAGCACCACCCCATAAAAAACCATTTGGAAAATTTGCCATATTCTTACATCCACTTTCTTCCATCTGCGAAAGCATTACCTACAACATCAGAAACTAAACGATATACATTCGCACTTGAATCAAACATAATTGGTTCTAATTTACCTAAATCCACTTTACCATCCGTAAGAATAGATTCATCTGCACTCATATTTACCACTTCTCCTAATAATACATACCCATCTTTATCTTCTTTTAATTCAACAACTTCACATTCTAAAGATAAAGGAAACTCTTCAATCACTGGCGCATCCACATATTCGCTCTTATATGCATGCATACCAACCTTTTCAATTTTATTTACATTATTTCCACTTTCTATCCCAAAATAATCTGCTTCCTTAACATATTTCTTATTCGCAAAAGCAACTGTAAAAGCCTTCTTCGCTAATAAGTTTTCTGTTGTTTTATGTTTCGATAAAGAAACATAAATTTGATTCATATCAATTTGGCCACCCCATGCCGCATTCATCGCATTAGGAATGCCTTCTTCATCATAGGTACAAAGAATTAATACAGGTAGTGGTGTAATAATTGTTTTCTTCCCAAAATTCTTTCTCATCTTTTTTCCTTCCTTAAAATAAATCTTTACTATCGTGGTAGCTATATCCTTCAAAACTATCCGCTACATTTTTGCAAGTTAATTTACCATCATAAGTATTAATTGCGGAATAGATTACATCATTCTTCTTGCAAGCTTCTTCTAAACCGTAGTCAGCGATTTGTAAACCATAATTTAATGTCGCATTAGTTAAGGCGATTGTACTTGTACGTGGAACAGCACCTGGCATATTACCAACACAATAATGTACTACACCATCTTCAATATATATCGGATCATCATGGCTTGTTACCTTTGTACTTTCTCCACAACCACCTTGATCCACTGCTACATCCACAAATACAGCACCTGGTTTCATTTCCTTTAAATATTCTTTCTTAAAAATCTTAGGTGCAGATTTACCCGGCACTAATACAGCACCAATAACGAGATCCGCATCTTTAACAGCACGTTCAATATTAGTGTCATTTGAAGCTAATGTTTGAATGCGTGAACCAAAGACATGATCTAAATATTCCAAACGCTTTAAAGAAATATCTAATATCGTCACATTCGCACCTATACCTGTAGCGATTTGGCAAGCATTCATACCTACTGTACCGCCACCTAAGATTACAACATTAGCTTTATATGTTCCTGGCACACCAGCCAATAACACACCTTCTCCACCATATTTCTTTTCCAAATATTTAGCACCTTCTTGTATGCTCAAGCGACCAGCGATTTGGCTCATTGGTGCAAGTAATGGTAAACTACCGTCTCTTTCTATTAACGTTTCATAGGCAACACCTTTAATTTTACCCGCTAATAAAGCATCCATTTGTGGCTTATCGGCAGCTAAATGTAAATAAGTATATAGAATTAACCCCTCATGAAAAAGTTCATATTCTGCTTCCAATGGTTCTTTTACCTTGACCATCATTTCAACAGTATCCCATACTTCTTTCGCAGTATCGCATAATGTAGCACCACTCTTTTGGTATTCATCATCCGTAAAGCCTGAACCCAAACCAGCTCCTTTTTCTATATATACTTCATGGCCATGGCTAGCATAAATCTTTGCGTTATCTGGTGTCATACCTACGCGAAACTCATTATTTTTAATTTCTTTTACACATCCGATTTTCATGTTCAATACTCTCCTTAAATACATTTTAACAAGACGACAAAAAAAGGCACAAGGTATAATGTGCCAAATTTTATTAAAGTACCTTGCTTTCTAATTTAGACAATATGTAATGACGTAAGGAGGCGGTAAAAAAAGTAACCTTGCCAATTGTAAGAACGTGGATTTACCACATATACTTTGAGTAGAAATTCATCGTATGAAAGTGGGATTACCACATACAAGAGGAGGTTACCTAT
>JAFVFM010000035.1 GCA_017475415.1 Solobacterium sp. | reverse complement strand
TTTTTTTCATTTCTTCCTTTTTCCTTTCTGTTCTATATAAGAAAAAAAACCTAAGGTAAGCCCTTAAGGTGATCTGCAAGTAATATTCTTTTTCTTCATTTTGCCTCCTAAACAAAAAAGCCCACTAAATGTGGACTTCTAAAACAATTTCATACTATCATCATACTCGCTTATAAATAGCTTGCAATACAGAACAAATTCCTAATTTCCCATTTTTTTCAATTCTTCTTTCTGTCGATCAAGCCTCTCATATATATGCAAGTATTTCTTCCAATCAATACTTTCTAATGCATCTTTCATCAAGTTTGATAGATAGCGTCCGTTCATGCAATATAACTCAGCTACCTTCTTTACCCCTAACCGCTGGACATAAGCTAAATGATACGCTTCTTGTATTCTTATATCGTCTATCTCATTAAGGGCATCAACAATACAAAGATTCATTTCTTTTAATAGATTAAATTCCAGCCGTAAGCGATCACGCTTAGTCATATAGGATACAATTCTTTCTTCTCTATCTACTTTTTTATCATTTATTACCAAAAAAGAAACAGAATGAATTGCATACATTTTTCCTTCTAATGTACGTATTTCTTCTTGAATTCTTTTCATTTCGTTTTCTCTTACATAATACAATTTAATCGCTTTGCGAAAGCTTTCTCTTTCTTTCATGCTTCAAACCACTCATTCAATAAACGATATAAGCTTGATTTAGATAAACGATAAAACTGAGCAATACGATCATAACTCCAGTCCTCTATAGCATGTTTGTAAATCACATCTGCTGCCATTAAGCCACAATCTCTTTCAATTTCCAACAAGCCTTGATCAATCATCGCTATTAATCGGCAATAATGATTATATTGCGCTGATACAAAAGCATCTTTATCCTTTCCATATTGCGCCTCTTCCTTCACCAAATAAGGAAAGCCTTCTTCCATCAAGCGCTTTTCAAGCATCAAATTCTTCCTTGACCGTGCCAAATTCACAAATTGTTTTAATTCTTTCTTTTTCATCTTCCTTCTCCTTCATACTTCATATAGAAAAGAAAAATGAATATTCCCTAAAAAAATAGAAAAAAAAGAAAAAAGATCCCAATAAAGAATCTTTTTCATTCGTATTCTATCTTTCCGTTTTAGCTTGAATGCAGATGGGAATAGCTTTAGGAATAACTTCAATTTCTGTTTTACGAGAAGAGCCACCATATTCACCATCTAATGTCCAAGTAATATTATCTTCTGCTTCGATTAAAATATGTTTTGCCTTAAATGAATATACATATTTTTCATCCATTATACCTTGTGATAAATCATTCAAAATATTAGCCACATCCACCACATTGTCTGGCGCTCTCACTAATAATACTTCAAAATAACCATCATCTAAGGATGTATCTTTAAAATATGGTAACTTCATTCCTCCTACAGATAAGGAATTTGAAATACCACCATAGATGAAGCTTCCCTCTTCTATTACTCCATCATGTTCAATACGCATACCAATACGGAAACTAAAGGTTTCTGCTAAATTCGCTAACGCACTCAAGGCATACGCACCATAACCCAAAACATTTTTCGCTGCCGTATTTGTTTTATAGCTTGTATCTGTAAATGCCCCAAAGGCAGCTACATAATTGAAATATTGTTTATGATTAAAATGACCTAAATCATAAGAAAATAATTCACCATGCGCTATTGCTTTACATTTTTCTTCTATTGTTTTGGTTTCATCAAAACATTTAGAAAAATCATTTGTACTACCACCCGGAATATAACCGATAGGCATATGGATATCATTCCTCATTAAACTATTCACCAAATAATTTAATGTACCATCACCCCCATAACAAACTACTTTATCAAAATCATGAGCACGTTCTTTTAATATTTCATCTATTGTATAATTCATTTCATGAGTAATAGGATAGGTTGTTACTTCACAACCTTCCAAACTAAAGCATTCAATTATTTGTGCTAAATCTCTTCTGCCATTTCCAGCACCAGATAGTGTATTAATTAATAAGAGTATTCTTTCTCTCATTCTATTCCTCCATCACACTCCAACAAAAATGAAAGTGCCTCTTTATATTTCTCGATTCTTTTTTTATCCCTTTCCGTTATTTCTTCTAATCTTCCTACATCCATATTATGTTTTAAATCAGCACATTTCACTTTTCTCGCAATTTCATTAGATGAAAGCTTTTTTATATATTCGGAATAAGGAACATTCTTTTCATGTGTTAATAATCTTAAGACATCGATTACCTCTTTAGGAAATTCTTTTTCTAAATCGGAAAATGTATATTGCGTATCTTCCACCACATCATGCAACAAAGCTATAGTACAACTCACTTCATCATCCATTTCTTCTGCTAAATGTAAAGGATGATTAATATAAGGAATATTAGATTTATCTACTTGTGATTGATGCGCAACAAACGCTAAACGCATAGCTTTTTTGGTCATTGGAGTATAAATCATGAATTATCTTCCTCCCACCATTCCTCTTCATCCATCCAATCATTCATTTCTTCAAAGATACGATCATCTTCTTCTTTCTTTTTTCTTTTCCTTTCTTTACTTGCATCTTTGTTTCCGATGGAATCAAAAGGTAAGAAAATATTCACAACATCATGGACTATCGTTTCTTCTAAACTTTTTTATTCATCATCATTTGAAAAAATATTCCAAATACTCTTCTTCTTTTTCATGATTCTCTTCCTACACCTATCTATTTATAGTATAAACCTATTTCACTTCGTAAGTATCCTTCCTACAAAAAAATCTAAGCCCTCATTAGCTTAGATTTATATTCAGTGCGGATGACAGGACTTGAACCTGCATGCTTTAGGGGCACTAGCGCCTGAAGCTAGCGCGTCTGCCAATTCCGCCACATCCGCATTTGCCTACTAACTATACAACAGTACAAAAGAAAAATCTATAATAGCTTAGATAAAATAGAGCGAGCATAGCTATCTTTTTCTTCGCTATAGCCATATATTTCATTTGTTAAAACGGCATAATTCTTCAACTTAGTCCTTGCGATATCATC
>JAFVFM010000005.1 GCA_017475415.1 Solobacterium sp. | reverse complement strand
AGCGATAGAATTAAAAAAGAATGGCATTGACGATATTATCGTCTTTGAAAAAGGACATGAGGCTGGTGGCATTTTAAATCAATGCATTCATAATGGCTTTGGTCTACATGAATTTAAAGAAGAATTATCCGGGCCTGCTTATGCAGAACGCTTTATCGATGAAGCAAACAATTTAAATATCCCTATTGAATGTAATACCACAGTAACCGCCTTATATCCAGATAAAACAATAGAAATATCGAATACAAAAGGATATGAAGTCATTCAAACAGAAGCGATCATACTCGCCATGGGTTGCCAAGAAAGGACAGCTGGTCAAATTCAAATTCCAGGTATGCGCCCGCAAGGTGTATATACAGCAGGATGTGCACAACGTTATGTAAATATAGATGGTTATACCATAGGTAAGAAAGTATTCATTCTTGGTTCTGGTGATATTGGTTTAATTATGGCTAGAAGAATGACATTAGAAGGCGCAAAGGTATTAGGCGTTGCTGAACTCATGCCTTATTCCAATGGCCTACAAAGAAATATCGTTCAATGTTTAAAAGATTATGATATCCCTCTTTACTTATCTCATACTGTAACTAATATAGAAGGCTATCCACGCCTAAAGAGTATTACCATTTCTGAAGTTGACGAAAATCGAAGGCCAATAGAAGGTAGCGAAAAAACATTTGAAGTAGATACTTTACTTCTTTCTGTTGGTTTAGTACCGGATAATACACTCAGTGTAGAAGCAGGTATACAACTTGATTTACGTACAAGAGGTATTGAAGTGAATGAACATTGCGAATCCATCATGCCAGGCATATTTGCGGCAGGCAATGTATTACATGTTCACGACTTAGTGGATTATGTAACACAAGAAGGTAGAAAAGCCGGCAAGGGAGCTGCGAAATATTTAAACAAAGAAATCACCGAAAGGAATGGTTTTTCTACTAAGGCAAATAGTGGCATTTCCTATGTCTTACCACAAAGAGTAGATTACCCAAAAGAAGATGAAAGCGTGGAATTCTCTTTCCGTGTACGTTCACCATACAAAAATGCTTCTATTGTCATTAAAGCTGACGGACAAGAAATCAAAAGAATCAAAAAGCTTGCCCTCTTACCTGCAGAAATGGAAAAAGTGACTCTCACAAAAGAAAACTTATGTGCAATTCAAAATGAACTCAGTTTTGAAATCGAGGAGGAATAAGGATGGAATTAACATGTATCGTTTGTCCTAGAGGCTGTACGATTAATTATGAAATCGAAAATGGTGAAGCAGTTCATATTACGGGTAATGCTTGTCCAAGAGGAAAAGCATATACAGAAACGGAAATCAAAGCGCCAACCCGTATGATTACCAGTACAATACCTATCCAAGGTGCTAGTATGCATCAATTACCAGTAATCACTTCTGCCCCTATTCCTAAACAAGATATCTTCAAAGTTATGGATGAAATTCATCATACAAACGCAAAGGCACCTGTTAAAGTTGGCGATATTCTTATTCCAAATGTAGCTAATACAGGTATCGACATCTTAGCTGCACGATCAATGGATAAAAAAAGCACCTCTTAAGAGGTAGCTATACGTTTACAAATCCTATCAGAAAATCATTCTAAATAACGCTATAGATATTTTTCTATAGTGTTTTTATTTCAATCCATTTGTTTAAAAATTCCCTCATCATTTACTATATGGGCATTCTACTTTCTTACCATTTCTTTATAAATGAAATCTTCGTATTCCACTTCTTTTTCGATAAACCAATCTTCTTCTTGAAAAATATCAAAATAAGTATCTACTTTAAATTCCCCTTTCACAAAGGAAATATAAGCTTTCTTACAATGAGGATATGCTTGTTTATAAATCGATGCACCTCCGCATACAAAATAGATTTCGTCATCCTCTTCATGTTCCTTCAAAAAGGCTTCTAAGTCATAGATTACTGTTGCATCAGGATCATCTATTTGATATTGAGGATCTAGTGAGCAGACATAGGTATGACGGTCATTTAGTTTTCTAGGCAAACCATCATAGGTTGTTTGCCCCATGATTAAATTATGATGAAGAGTATTGGCTTTAAATAACTTCAATTCCTCTTTCAAATGCCAAGGCAATGCGCCCTTATATCCTATCCCTTTATTTTCATCCATCGCTATACTAATGATTAACATTACACACTCACCTTTCCTTTAATTGCAGGCCATGGGTCATAGTCACATAAAGTGAAATCTTCATATTTGAAATCTCTGATATCCTTTATTTCAGGATTTATTCTCAATATTGGTAATTTCTTTGGTTCTCTTTTTAATTGTTCCTGAATTAAATCAACATGATCCTTATAGATATGTACATCGCCAAAAGTATGGATCATTTCGTATGGCTCATAACCTGTTACTTGAGCTACCATCATCAACAATAATGCATAACTAGCGATATTAAAGGGCACACCTAAAAATGTATCTGCACTTCTTTGGTATAGTTGTAAAGATAATTTCTTTTGATCAGAAGAAACATAGAATTGGAAAAAAGCATGGCAGGCAGGCAAAGCCATTTCTTCTACTTGAGCAGGATTATAGGCTACTACTATATGCCTTCTTGAGAAAGGATTCGTTTTTAATTGTTCAATCACATTCATTAATTGGTCCGTCCCAAAGAAATCCCGCCATTGCTTACCATATACAGGACCTAAGTCACCCCATTTCTTTGCGAATGTATCATCTTCTGCTATATGAGCAATGAAGTCTTCCATCGTTTCACCTTTGTATTCTTCACTATTCATATATTTTGCATAAGGCCAATCATTCCAAATATTTACCTTCTTTTGCACAAGAGGTTGGATATTTGTAGAGCCAGTAATAAACCATAATAATTCTTCAGCTATACCGCGAAAGAAAGTTTTTTTGGTAGTAAGAAGAGGAAAACCTTCTTCTAAGTTATAACGTGTTTGGTATCCAAAACAAGAAATTGTACCTGTTCCTGTTCTATCCCCTCTTTCTTCGCCGTGTTCAAGAATATAGCGACACATATCTAAATATTGTTTCATCTCTACCTCTTTCTAATATCCTAATT
>JAFVFM010000034.1 GCA_017475415.1 Solobacterium sp. | reverse complement strand
TTTTAATGCATCACGTATATCCCCTAAACGTGCATTCCAATCTGAACGCGAAAGTATAGATAAACTCATGATTAATTTGTCATAATCTGCCTGTCCACTAGCAGTATGATGAATCAAATTCACTTTTCCTCGCATATAGGAGGCAAAATCCTGCATTTCTTTCTTTTTTCTTCCTAGTACATCATCTATACTTTGCGTAGGTTCATCATAAATAAATTCAGAATCTCTACTATCCATAATATGCGTTAGACTATCTAACAAAATACGATTAAATGCGTCATCATAGAATAAGCTCTTCGCCTTTAATCCTTTTTCCTTAAGTGAAGGATCTACCTTATCATATTCGCCATTCAATATTTCCATATTGATACGTTCATATAACTTTTCTCTTTCCTCATCATCTATGACTGCAGAAAAACTTGGTACTTTCGCTTCAATTGGATGTTCATTTAGTAAAGTACTACAGAAGGCATCTATCGTACCCATGAAACACAAATCTAAATCCTTTAAGGCTTGTTCAATATATCCTCTTTCTTTTGCGGATAAATCATCCTTTTTCTTTTCTTGCAGTAAGCGCGCTTGGAAGCGTTTATAGAATTCTAAGGCAGCAGCTTTAGTAAATGTAATCGCACAAATTTTACTCACATCAATACCAGACTTTACCATCGTTAATAAACGAGCAACTAGTATAGTTGTTTTTCCAGAACCAGCACCAGCTTCAACGAAGATATTTTGATCTACCTCATGCGTAATTGCATGCCTTGCTTGTGCATCCAAAATACTCATTCTGCCTCCTCCTTTCTAGTGCGTAATTGTAATTCTTGACAATATGGCGCAAAACTACAATATCGGCAATCCTTTTCATTATATTTTTTAAATGGGAATACTTTTTCATCCAATGTCTTTTTAAAAGTATTTAAATACTCTCCTAATTCACTCTTATGTTTTTCATCATAAATACACGAAATTGTTCTACCTACACGCGCATAGCGATATTCCCCACGTTCTACTTTTTTATCCTTTTCTCTATCTTCAAATAGCCATGCATAAATCATTGTTTGTAAACAAGTACGCGTATCATTTTCTTTATGCTTTATACTTCTACCGGTTTTGATATCCGCAACAATATAGTTGCCACTTTCTTCATCCTTTTCTATCGCATCAGGATAGCCACCAATTTTTAAACCATTCATATGGGTAGAAGCTAAATATTCTTCACTATAGATATATGGTTCATTTGGTTTATACTCCCATAGATTCTCACATATATCCATATATGCCTGCTTCTCTTTTTGTATATCTCCTAAAGGAATTCTCGATAATAAATATTCTTCAAAATTATGATCGCAATATGCTAAGAATTCATCTTTTCCCATGTCTATATGTGAACCTAAATATTCCATATTATGATGTACAAGTGTACCTAAATCATTTGCCGGAATAATTACTAATGGCCTATCTTCATCTTCCTTCTTATAGCTTAATAAATTCTCCAACAAAAAGCGCATAGAACAATCAAAGTAAACATCTAAAGCAGATGGGGACCATATTACATCATCACTTGATTCTATTTTCTCTGCCACATCTTTAGGGTCAGGACGAATCGCTTCTACTTTATATTGTTTTCCTTCTAAATAGGCTTTTCCTAAATGGTCCATATATGCATATTTTTGTTTAAAGAAACCAACCTTTTCGATATAGCTTTCTAAATCTTTTCCTTCATTTAATTCTTCAACTATATCCACTAATACAGAAGAAGCATTCTGATTCTTTAACGCTGCTAAATCATAGCCTGAATACGATAGGCTAATTTCTGTATCTAGCGCATTAGCTAAAGTAAGTAATGCAAAGAATTCTTTTCTTTTTCTTACAATAGAATAATTCGATGTTGGTGCTAAAGGATGATTCACCTTTTCCCAATCATTATCCAACAATACATAATTTTCTTTAGGCGAGCCAGGATAAAGATTAGCGGATAAACCTACCACAAATAAATGCTTACGCATGACGGCTTTCGCATCAGCAATATCACTAATATGTAAATAGCCACCATCACTCATCGCTACTGCCCCACTTCTAGGTGCTATTTCTCTTATCACTTCGCCTAAATAGCCTTTATTTACATCTTCTGGATAACGGGCTAATATCGTTGTCATAATCGCTAGAGCTCTTTGATCTAGTGCAGCTACACTACCTTCTTTACGTAAACGACAATATGTTTGCATAAAGTAAACTACACCTTGATTTAATTCCTTCACAAAGCGCTCTACCAAGCCTAAGGTATATAGATTTCTTTCTATCTCCTTTGCGTTTTTCATGCCTTCCTTTTTCGCAAATACCAATCTTTCTTCTAAAGACTTACGATATGCCTGAATACGCTTATTATTCTTTTCAGAATCAAACGATAGCTTTAATTTACCAGCCATAGAAAGAATATATTTTAAATCCTTGATTGGCTCTTCTTCCCCTAGGATTTCTTTTAGTTTTTGTTGGTCAAAGAAAGGTCCTTGCACAACTTCTTTTAAGGCATCTACCCCATGATAACCAAGAGTATCCCAGTCGATTAAATAAGAAAGAAATTGAATAGGAAAACTATTATGAAAACTAATACCACAACCAAAATATAAAGGAATTTTATATTCTTGAGCTAATTCAAATAAGATTTGTGCATATTGTTTTGTATCTGTACAGGCAATTAATACTTCATCTAAAGGTAAATTCTCTTTTACTATTGTTTCAAAGATCGCTCTTATTTCATTTTCTGCACCATAGCCTTCAATGAAATGTTGTATTTTTAATTCTTTTCTTTGGGTATGAAATAAATCCAACATACTACAAGAAGTATATTGATTATTGGAAAGCTTCTTTAATAATTCTTCTTGTAAAGGTAAAAGAGGATATTCTTCTAGTACAAGCCATTCTTTACCTTCTATTGCCGAAGCCTTTTCTAAGGCTAAGCGCATTAAGCCTATCGTATCGATTCCATTAACCTCTTCAATACGTGCTATATAGCGATTATATAAAGTAAGAATCGCTTCATTTTTTTCTTCAAATTCACCATCCGCTAATAAGGCTTCTACTCCTTCTTCTTCCTCATCCACAATGAATTTTCTCAATTCCGATAATGCCATTGCAACATTCTTCGCATCTTCATATGTAGCTTCTTTGAAGTAAGGAATTGACTGTATCCCTCCATACAGTATATTTGCCTGCCCCATATCATCCACAAAGCCTTTTTCTTGTATATATCCACTATGCATTAATGCATATTCACTTAGTTCACTATCCCCCATAATACGTAAACCAAAACTATTTATTCCATATTTCGCTAATGTGCGTAATAACTCAACCCCTCTTAAACCAGGAGCGTAAAGGATTCTTTCTTTCATAAGCCCTCCTTTTCTGTAGCCTTATTATAGCATGCTACCCTGGCATGTTTTTTTGCCTTACAAAAGAAAAAAGATGAAGTGAATTCGTATACATATATACAATTCCTTCATCTCTACTTTTTTTATAAGCAAGCCTTAAATATTTCAATCACATCTTCTTTTTCTAATGGCACATAGCTTGTGGATAAACGTTTGTTGCGATCTGCCTGTATGGCCATTTCTTCAAAGTGCGTTTCGTCAATATTTACTTCTTTTAAGCTCATTGGTATACCACTTTCTCTAAAGAAGTTTTCTAGGCAATCAATACCTTTATATGCTTTTTCTATATCACTACCTTCATGTATATTCCATACATTTTCCGCAAAGCGCACAAAGCGAGATAGTGTACTGCTATCTTTATTTACTATATAACGCATCCATTTAGGTGTTAATATAGCTAAACCTACACCATGGGTAATATCATAGAAGGCTGATAATTGATGTTCCATAGCGTGGCATGGCCAGCCACTATATTCTTTACCATATTCTGGCATACCCGAACAGCCATAAGATGAAGCTAACATAAGATTCGCTCTAGCAGAATAATTGTTTGGATCTTTTAATGCGATAGGTAAATTATCGATGACTGTTTTGAGTATGGCTTCCGCAAAATAGTCACTCATTATACTATCTTCTGTTCTAGAAAAATAACCTTCTAATACATGACTCATGATATCAATAGAACCTGCTGCTGTTTGGTATGGACTAACAGAATAGGTATAACGAGGGTCACATATGGAAGCCACAGGGAATGTCAAACCTGCACCTATCTTTTCTTTTGTCTTAAGATTACTGATGACTCCTCCATTATCGAATTCTGAACCTGTAGCACTAATGGTTAATATATCCACTAAAGGTAAAGCCTTTCTACCTCTTTTTGGATGAATAATCATATCCCAATATTCTTCCCCTTCA
>JAFVFM010000033.1 GCA_017475415.1 Solobacterium sp. | reverse complement strand
TCTTGAATATTGAAGTCAATTGCGCCAGTAATCGTAATTGTAGATGGGCCATAACTTACTCCTACCATGCCATCCGTTAGGGCGATGGTTGGTTTACTGTCTAAATCGGGTTGCTGTGGATTACGTACTACGGTAACTGTATGTTTAGCTTCTAAACCATTTGCACTTCTTGCGTAAATATAGGTTGTACCAGTTCCTTGGGCGGTAACTGTGCCACTAGAGTCTACAGTTGCGATTTTTGTATTCGCACTATAGTAGGTAATCGTTTTATCGGTTGTATTTGTTGGAGTTAGGGTGGTATTTAGTTTTTGTGTTTGGCCTACAGCTAATGTACTTTCATCAGGATTAACTTCTATTTTTGTTGCCTCAATATTTTCTACTGTAATTACGCTTGAAGCGAAGATATCTGTATTTTGTGAGGATGTAGCACGTATGACAACTAAGCCACGCTTTTTACCAGTCACTTTACCATTTTGATCTACTGTAGCGATACTAGTATCACTACTAGACCAATTGATCTTTTTGTTTTCAACAACAGAAGGATTGACTGTAGCACTTAAGGTTGTTGATTCACCAACTTTTATGGTCGCTTTAGTAGGATTAATGGTAACGCTTGTTGGAATAGCAGGTTCAATTGTGATGGAGAAAGGGTATGATTTTGTGCTATTACCATAATTCACTTTGATTTCAAAAGTATAGGTGCCTTTTTTCGTAGGTGTACCTTGGAATACAACCTCTTCGCCATTTGGAATAGCTTCTATGCCATCTGGTAATGTGCCAATAACTTCATAATTTGTAGTACTTAAGTTGATTTTTGCAGGGCCATAGCTTCTACCTACCATGCCATTACCTAAGGCTTGTGCATCAGGTTTAGCGACAACGGTAATTGTAGAGGAACCTTTTATATTGCCGTCTTCGCTAGTAGCAGAGATAGTTGTTGTGCCAATTGCCTTAGCTGTAACTTTACCTTTACTATCGACGCTTGCGATATTGGCATTGTTACTAGACCATGTATAGTTACGATTGTCGGCATTAATTGGATTAATTGAAGCGATAAGGGAAGAAGAATCACCGACACTTAAGGTTAATTCTTCTGGGCTTACATATACTTCTGTTACATGTATAATTCGTTTATTTACAGTAACTGCGCATGTTGCCTTTTTGGAGCCATCAGCAGAGGTAGCAGTAATCGTAGCTGTACCAACTTGTAATCCTGTAACATAGCCTGTTGTTGCATCAACATAGGCAACACTTGGATTACTACTTGTATAAGTGACATTCTTATTTGTGGCATTAGTTGGTGTAATGGTAGCGATTAATTGTTCCCCATCTCCAGTAATTAAAGTGAGATTTGTTTTATTTAAACTAATATTGGAAACTTGAACGATATTCTCACTGACTGCTACAGAG
The DNA here is from genome assembly GCA_017475415.1 of Solobacterium sp. Classification (GTDB taxonomy): domain Bacteria; phylum Bacillota_I; class Bacilli_A; order Erysipelotrichales; family Erysipelotrichaceae; genus Bulleidia. The sequence goes on along the minus strand of JAFVFM010000033.1, from coordinate 9,317 downwards.
CAGGTGGCTGTTTTATTTCCTTCTTTTGTAGTAACGGTGATGATTGCTACACCTGGGTTTTTAGCCGTTACTTTACCATTAGAATCAACAGTAGCTACATTAGTATTATTACTGGAATAGGTAACAGCTTGATTATCGGCATTAGATGGTGTAATGGTAGCGATTAAGGTTTCACTTTCTCCTACCTTTAAAGAAGTAGAAGTTTTATTTAAACGTACAGCAGTTACGGGATTAGAAACAGTTACTTTACAGGTAGCGGTTTTCTTTCCGTCGCTTGTTGTAACTGTGATATTCGCACTACCACTACTTCGCGCAGTAACTAAACCATTTTGATCCACTGTAGCGACATTTGTGTTATCGCTAGACCATGTAACATTCTTATTTGTGGCATTTGTTGGTTGTATTGTAGCGGTAAGTTTTTCGGAAGTTCCACTTGTTAAAGCTAAGGTGTTTTTGTTTAGCTTAACGCCTGTAACAGAAACTTTTGGATCGGTAATCGTAATGTTGGCTGTGGCGGTTTTTTTGCCATCGTTAGTTGTTGCGGTAATGGTTACAGTACCAGCTTTTTTAGCCGTAATTACACCATTTTGATCTACTGTTGCGATATTGGTATTACTGCTAGACCAGGTAATAGCTTTATTTGTTGCAGTAGAAGGCTCGATAGTAGCTGATAGAGTTGAAGAAGAATCTGTTGTTAGGGCTAAGGAAGTAGGATTTACTTTAATGCCCGTAACGCTAATTGTATTTTGGTTAATGGTATATTTGCAGCTAGCTGTTTTAGCGCCGTCTAGTGTAGTTGCGGTAATCGTTGCTGTACCTGATTTTTTGGCTGTGACTAGGCCATTTTGGTCAACTGTAGCGACACTTGTATTACTGCTAGAATAAGTAATACCTTTATTGGTGGCATTATTTGGAGTGATTGTAGCGATTAATTGTTCTGTAGAGCCTTCCTTTAAGGTGGAGGTAGTCTTATTTAAGGAAATGCTCGTAACAGGAATAGTTTTCGCTTTAACTGTAACATTACATGTAGCAGTATGATTACCATCTTGTGTTTTCACCGTAATGATAGCTGTACCTTCGCTAATGGCTGTTATTTTTCCACTAGCGTCAATTTTAGCTACATTTGCGTTACTTGTAGACCATGTTAAATTCTTGTTTGTGGCATTAGCTGGTTCTATAGTAACGCTAAGTTGTTCACTATCGCCTTCGGTTAATACAGTGGCATTTTTATTTAAACTAACATTAGTTACTGATATGGTTGGGTTATTTACAGTAATAGCACAAGTAGCTGTTTTATTTCCGTCATTTGTTGTAGCAGTAATGGTTGCATTACCTGCATTTTTTGCGACTACATTACCTTCATGATCTACTGTTACAATAGATGGATTACTACTTGTATAGGTGACTGTTTTATCTGTTGCGTTTTGTGGTGTGACAGTAGCGATTAATTTATCGCTATTGCCTTTAGTAAGTGTCATAGTTGATTTATTTAAACTTAAGCCGCTTACTGCTACATAATTTGGGTCTGTTTTATAAATTGCCTCTATGCTTACATGGTTAGATGGCATAGTGAATGATGCATTAGGGTCAGTTGGTGAAGAAAGGCTAATACCACCTTGTTTAACATTCCAACGATCAAATACTTGATTTTTAGGTGCTTCACCTGGTTCTAAGGTTACTTTCTCACCTTTCACAAAGAAGTTTTCTTCTTTTCCACTGGTATACGATTTCCCTTTTGTTTGTCCGCCAGTAAGTTCAACGCTATAGTAATTTACTGTATATTCTGCAAGTTGAGATGCTTTATTGTTATGCAAATAATCTTGTGGTGTAGAAGAAAGGGAGAGGTTATCAATATTGGCATTTACAGTAGTGGAAAAACGATAATTATCCTGTGGATAAAACCAATAAGTAGCGGTGAGATTAGTATTTGGCTGGATATATCCTACATGAGATAGTGCTGCATAATCTAAATCTAAGCCATTAGGATTTACGCTTACTTGATTACGAATATCGGAATTACTCACAAAGGTTGTGAATTTAGGGCGTGTAAACCCTGTTACATTAATGCTGGAAATGGTTGTTACAGGGCTGACGGTAACGGTAATTGGTACATTTACTGTTTCTAGATAAGGGAAACCAAATGTATCAATATCTCTTAAGGAAATGGAAAGAGTGCTGTTATAGGTACCCGCACTTAGTCCATCTACAATACGATAACCAAGATTAACGGATTGATTTGGGTCTAATTGCCCTGTAAAAGTATTGTCATTATAGGTGCCTCCAGTAAAGTAAACGAGTTCTTTATTTTCAGAAAGAGATAAAAAAGCTCGCTTATTGGATTTGTTGGTTATGGTAATAGGGCGTGCGCCATCCATATTTCCACTAAAGTCAATATATTGGCTATTATAGCCTTCTTGTACAGTTCCGAGATTGAGGGATGTTGTACTAAGGCCAATATCGCCTGTCTTAGCATATACTTCTGTAAAAAAAGTAGTTGGTAAAAGTTCAAAGGTTAGAAGCCATGCCAATAAAATGGTAAATAGCTTCTGCATTGGACTTTTTTTCGTTCTTTCAATTTGCACCATATAAAACCTCCTGTGTAAATTTGAGAAAAAATATTCCTATTAATAAGGAATACAATTTAATTATATAGATATAGAGAAGAGTATTTCGTGATGGACGAAAAATAACTCGCAATTTCGTATCTTTCACGAAGTTTTTTTTCATAATGAAGAAAAAAATATATTTTTTTTGTAAGATGAAAGTAGAAATAGACACTTATAGTTTTGAGGGAAGACTATGGAGGATAAGCAAATCCTAGATTTATATTTTGCGCGTGATGAAAAGGCGATAGAAGAAAGTGATAAAAAATATGGTCACTATTGTTTTACTGTTGCCTACAATGTGCTATTTGATGCAGAAGATGCAAGAGAATGTCTAAATGATACTTGGCATACTACTTGGAATTTAATTCCTCCTAATCGTCCAAATCAATTGAAATATTATTTAGCGAAGATTACCCGTAGCATTGCCTTAAATGTATTTCGTAAATATAGTGCGCAAAAAAGAGGTGGTTTAGAAAGTGAAGTTGCATTTGAAGAAATAGAAGGAATTGTTGCGGATAAACAAAATCCTGAAAAGGAATTAGAGAAAAAGGAATTAATTCAATGCATAAATCATTTTCTAAGAAGACAAAAGGAAAGGGATAGAAATATGTTTATCCGGCGTTACTTCTATATGGAGTCAATAGATAAGATAGCTAAGCGTTATGGAGTTAATGCGAATAATGGTTCTGTTATTTTATCGAGGATGAGAGATGAATTAAAAGAACACTTAAGGAAGGAGGGGTATTTATGCGATTAAGTGATGCCTTGATGGAAGCGTTTGGTGAAATTGATGAAGAAATGCTGAAGGCTAGTGAAGAAACAAAGATATCTTATCTTTTGTGGTTTAAGCGTATAGGTGCTTCGGTAGCGGTAATCTTTCTTCTTTTAGTGGTAGTGAATCCCTTTCTATTTTCTAAAAATCTTACTAGTGGTGGTGCTAAAGAGAGCGTAGCAGAAGAAGTAACAGAAAGCACAATAGAGAATGTGGATAACGCTAGTGCAGAGATGTCAATTGGTGAAGAAAGCTTCCTTCTTTCGGATGCAGTAAAAGAGATAGTAGAAAACAAGTCGGATGAAGTAATACAGGTATCGATTCTTATACAAAAAGATGGAAATGATATTTCTTTAGAAGAAGTAGAAAAAGAAGCGAAACGCTTAGTAGATAGTGGATATCTAGTAGAAGTAAAAGAGGACAAGTTATATCTAAAGATAGTTGCGAAAGAAATATTAGGCATAGAGGAAGTAGAAGGTTATCAATATATCGTTAATCTAGAGGAGGAAAGTCATGAATAAGAAATGGTTAATTGTATTATTTGTAGTATTCATGTTAGTGGGTTGTGGTAGTAGTGGAGGAGGTAGTGTTACAAATGATTCTTCTAGCTATTATGACGCAAAAGAATCCGTAGCGGAAAGTGTGAGTGAAGAGGGAATTCAATCTGGTTATGTTGCGGAAGTAAGTGAAGGAGAAATTGATCCTACATCAACACAAGAAAAGCTAGTTTATCGTGGCTATTTACGTATCCAAACACTTACTTATAAAGAAGCAGTAGAAGAAATACAGCGTTTAATCAAAGAATATAAGGGCTTAGTGGAACACCAAAATGAATATAACAACAATTATGGTCGCTGGTATGAGGAAGATAGTGAAGGCCAAATGAGCTTGGAAATGACCTTGCGTATTCCTACAGAAAAGTTTCAAGAATTTATTAATGCCTTAGATGGGGCTGGTAAAGTGATTTCTAAAGAAACAAGCATAGAAAATATCACAAAGAAATATAATGATAATCAAACGCGTATTACAGCCCTTGAGGAGCAAGAAAAGCGGTTGTTAGAAATGTTAAAAGAAGCTACGACAATAGAAGATATGATAGCGGTAGAGGCTAGATTAACGGAAGTTCAAACGGATTTGAATCTGTTAAAATCACAGCGTTCTTCTATGGATACAGATATAGCTTATTCAACCATTCATTTAACCTTAGAAGAAGTAAAAAAATATACACATACAAATAAGAGTTTCTTTACTCGCCTGCAAGAATCTTTCGAGGATGGTTGGCAAGGCTTTGTGGATTTTATAGAAGAAAGTATCTTCTTTGTGGCTAGGAATTTGACATTAATCCTAATTTTGATTGTGTTATTTTGGTTATTTCATAAGAAGGTAAAGTTGCCTAAGTTATCTATGCCAAAGTTTTTCCAAAAGAAAAATAAGGTAGAGGATAAAGAAAATATGTGATTTTATGTGTTTAGGGGATTCATGTCCCCTTTTTTGGTGAATGGTGGTACTATTGTTCCGTATGAGTAATAAAAATAGAATGAAACCGGGGCTAATGGTAGTCTTGTTGGCGATAGTTGCGTCTTTAGTTAGTGTAGGAATGTATTTATTTCGAGAATATACAGAAGATGATTATGCTGGTAGGCCACCTGTTCTAGCTTCTTCGGAAGAAGAAACGATACAAGAAGTAGAAGAAGTAGAAGTTAGTGCGGAAGATGATCCTCGCTTTAAGGATACAGAATCCATATTGGTGATTGTAAATAAGAAGCATCCTTTAGCAGCAGATTATGAACCTAGTGATTTAGTACAAGTGAGTGTAGCTTCTAATGGTGTGCAAATGATGCGTAAAGAGGCAGCTGATGCTTTAGCAGAAATGTTTAATGCAGCTAGTCAAGAAGGAATTACTTTGGTAGCTGGATCTTGTTATCGATCCTATGCAACACAAGTAGATACATACAATTATTGGGCATCTTTATATGGCCAAGCTGAAGCTGAACGTGTCAGTGCTAGAGCTGGTTATTCTGAACATCAAACAGGATTAGCGATAGATATTTCTGATAGTAGTGGAGCAACATATTTATCACAAGCCTTCTCAAATACGGCTGAAGGGCAGTGGTTATATGCACACGCTCATGAATATGGCTTTGTGTTACGTTATATAGAAGGAAAAGAAGATATTACCGGTTATATGTATGAACCTTGGCATTTCCGTTATTTAGGAAAGGAAATGGCTAAGGAAGTACACGGCCAAAATGGACTTACTCTAGAAGAATATTTTGGCATTGATGGTGGTGAATATGAATAAGGGCTAGTGGAATTGCTAGCCTTTTCTGCATTTAGGGTAAGTGGTGTTATAATTAATAAGTTATTGAAGTGAGTAAAAATATGAAAAAAGGACTATTTATTACATTTGAGGGGCCGGATGGCAGTGGAAAGTCATCGGTTTCTAAAGCTGTTTGTGCCCGCCTACAAGAAGAGGGCTATCCAGTAATTTATACAAGAGAACCTGGCGGTATAGGCAGTGATATTGCGGAAAAGATTCGTTCTTTAATCTTAGATGTAAATAATCAAGCGATGGATGCGAAAACAGAAGCTTTATTATTTGCGGCAGGAAGAAGGCAGCATTTAATAGATGTGATATTGCCTGCTTTAGAAGAAGGTAAAGTAATTATTAGTGATCGTTACATTGATAGTTCTATGGCGTATCAAGGCTATGGTAGAGGCTTAGGGAGAGAAGCTGTAATGGAAATTAATCAATTTGCGATAGAGAATTGCATGCCGGATAAAACGATCTTTTTTCGTGTAGAAGCGAGCACTGGCCTTGCACGATTAAAATTAAGAGAAAGAGCGGATGATCGCTTAGATCAAGAAAAATTAGATTTCCATGAACGTGTATTTAATGGCTATATGGAAATATTAGATGTATATAGAAATAGAATGATTGAAATTGATGCGAATCTTGAACTAGATGAAGTCATTGAAAATACCTATACAGTAGTGAAAGGATTGATTGATGCACAAAGAGACGCTTAAGCTTGAACAAAAAAATGTGTATCGCTTATTGGAGAATGTAGCAGAAGGAAAAGGTTTCCATGCTTATATTTTTTCTGGTCCTTTAGGTACGCCTAAATATGAAGCGGCTCTACTATTAGCACAAACAATCTTTTGTGAAAAAGGGGGAGTGGCGTGTGAAGAATGTGAGCATTGTAGAAGAATAGCAGAAGGCGAATATGGGGATGTTATCGTAATTGATGGTCGTGAAAAAAGTATTACGAAAGAGGACATTGATGGTATACAAGAGCGCTTTTCTAAAACGGCAATGGAAGAAGGTAACGGGGAAAGAGTCTATATTATTCGTAATATAGAAAATGCTACAATAGCAGCACAAAATGGTTTATTGAAGTTCTTGGAAGATCCAAAAGAGAACGTCATTGCGATTTTGACTACGGATAATATTAATCGTATATTACCAACGATTAAATCGCGTTGCGTTACAGTAAACTTCTTACCAAAGCCGCAAGAAGACTATATGGAAGCAGCTTTAAATGCAGGTGTTAGGGAAGAGGATGCCTATTTCTTATCGCATATAGCGAAAGATATAGAAGATATAAATGATTTATATGAAAGTGATGCCTATGCTGGGGCAATCAATATGTTTAAACAATATCTCAATGTAGATGGCTTGGTTAGAGAAGAGCTACTTGTTGATTATGAAATATCATGGAAAAATAATGATGCGAAAGCTTCCACGATGACGCAATTAGTTGCCTTTATGGAACTATTATCTCTTTATGGTAGAGATGTATTAAGAAAACAAATACAAGGTGCCTCTTGGTACAAGAAAGCGATAGAAAATGCGCATAAAGATCAGGCCTATTATGCAAAATTAATCACCATTGCGGAAACGCAAAAGGATAAGGTGAATAAGTATAATAATTTAGATCTGGTTTTGGGGCAAACCATGTACAGATTGGAGGAATTAGATCATGAGTTTAAATGAAGTAATAGAAGAAAATGAAGGTTTAGAAATAAAGGAAGAAAGAAGTGAATCTTTCCCTTTTTCTGTAGCAGTTAAATTCCGTGGTGCAAATAAGCCTTATTCTTTTGGCTGTTTTGATTCAAGTTACCGTAAAGGAGATTGGGTAGTTGTAGAAACAGCACAAGGAATAGAGATGGGCTATGTAGAAGCAGATGCCTTAAATATTGAAAAATATGGCTTACATATGCCAGATAAACCAGTATTACGTAGAGCTACGGAATATGATCAACGTACATATGAGGAAAATGATGATTTAGAAAAGGAAGCCTACGCTATATGTGCAGAAGAAATTGCGGATTTGAATTTGAATATGAATTTGTTGAGCGCGCAATACACATTAGATCGAACACAGGTATTATTTATCTATCTTTCTGAACAAAGAGTAGACTTTAGAGAATTATTAAAGCGTTTGGGTTCACGCTTAAGATGCCGTATTGAATTAAGGCAAATTGGGGAGCGTGATAAGGCTAAGATGGTAGGTGGTATAGGCCTATGCGGAATGGAATGCTGTTGTCGTAGGTTTAAGAATCGCTTTGATCAAATATCCATCAATATGGCTAAGAACCAATTATTAGCACTCAATACGGAAAAACTATCTGGCATGTGTGGTAAACTTATGTGCTGCTTAAAATATGAAGATGATATTTATACAAAGTTAACAGAAGGTTTACCAAAGATGGGCTCACAGGTGGAATATGAAGGAGATATTTTCCGTATTACATCTATGAATGTCATGAATGAAGAAGTGAAATTAGAAAATCATGAAACTGTATTATTCCTAACCCTAGATGAATTACGTGAAAAGGCAATTCCGCGTAAGGGTGTGGTTATGCAAAGAAAGAGTGATAGCGAAGAAAAGAAAGTTGTTGTACGCTCTTCTGCTGTAAAACAACCAGAAGAAACAGTGAAACATGTTTCTATGGAATTACCTACTGTAGATGTGGCGAAAAAACAGCGTAATGAAAATCGTAATCATAGTTCGAATAACCGTGATCGAAATAGCTATCGCGAGCGTAATAATCGTCGCCATGAAACGACGAAGAGCGAAGAGACAAAGAATGTTACTGTAAGAACATTTGGTAAAAAGAAGACAAGTGAATGAATAGACAAAAATCGTTTGAAAATGAGAAGCCAACATTATTTTTAGTGGCAACACCTATTGGTAACCTTAAGGAAATCTCAGAAAGGGCCTTAGAGGTTTTACAATATGTAGATGTAATTGCGTGTGAAGATACGCGCACTTCTGGGCAGCTACTAAAGCATTTTGGTATTTCTAAAAGGCTAATTGCCTACCAAAACTTTAATGAAAAGGCTAGTAGTAAGGGCATAGTACAGCTCTTATCACAAGGGAATAATGTAGCTGTAATTACCGATGCTGGATATCCTTTAATTAGTGATCCTGGCCAAAGAGTAGTATCAGAAGCGGTAGGAGCTGGTTTTAATGTTGTGCCTGTATCAGGGCCTAGCGCAGTAATGAATGCAGTAGTTGCCTCAGGTTTAATTGCTCAACCATTTATTTTTATAGGCTTTTTACCTGCTCATACAAATGAATGTATAGAAAAGTTAAGGGAATATAAGGTCTATCCAATGACGATGGTATTCTATGAAGCACCACATCGCATTGAAAAAATGTTAAGAAATTGTTTAGATGTGCTAGGGGATAGAAAGATCTGCTTAGCGCGGGAAATGACAAAGATACATGAAGAATTTATAAGGGGTAAAATATCAGAAGTCTTAGAAATTGTTTCGGAATTAAAGGGTGAAATGGTTGTTGTGATAGAAGGCAATCAAGAGGATTATGAAAAGGATGTCGATATGTCGCATGTCTTACATATGGTAGAAGAGGCAATGGAAACTGGTTTGTCGAAAAGCGATGCGGTAAAAGAAGTAGCGAATAGGACAG
>JAFVFM010000032.1 GCA_017475415.1 Solobacterium sp. | reverse complement strand
TGTTAATCAAGATATACTCATGATACTCGTGCACAAGGTAATCAAAGACCCTGATACAGAGTCACTTATACGGAAATTCTTACAGAGTGGAGTACTGGTAGAAGGAGCGTTCTTAGAAACAAGAGTAGGAACGCCACAAGGAGGCAACCTCAGCCCACTGCTAGCTAATATTTATCTAAATGAACTAGATAAAGAATTACAAGGTAGAGGATTACGCTTCACAAGATACGCAGATGACTGTGTTATCTATGTAAGAAGTGAAGCAGCGGCCAAAAGAGTAATGAAATCAATTACACGATGGCTAGAGGAAAAACTGCGTGTGCAGGTTAACATGACGAAAACAAAGGTATGTCGACCAAATGATACAAAGTATCTCGGATTCAGTTTCTATATCAAGAATAACAAGTACAGACCAAAACCACATTTGAAGTCGGTGCAGAAATTCAAAGAGAAATTGCACAGATATAGTAAACGTAGTTGGTCTGTGTCAATGGATTATCGCATATCAAAGTTAAACCCTGTAATAAGAGGATGGATAAATTACTTTAGGATATGTGATATGAAATACTTGATGAAGGAAATGGATGGATGGTTGAGAACAAGAATCCGAATGTGTATTTGGAAACAATGGAAAACACCACAACGCAGAGGGTGGGGCCTCAGAAAGCTCGGAATGAATCCATTTTGGGCGTATGTGAATGCGAATAGTCGTAAAGGGATTATGGCTATCGCCTCAAGTGGAATCATGCAAAGAACAGTGACAAACGCTGTTCTCAAAAAGAAAGGCCTGCTTTCTTTAGCAGACCATTACCAGTTAGTACATAGTTATTGAATTTTGAACCGCCGTATACCGAACGGTACGTACGGTGGTGTGAGAGGTCGGAAATAAATAGGAGGAAACCTATTTATTTCCTCCTACTCGATTGAATTAATCTTTAGCTACAACAATTAAGTCATCATTTTCAGAGAATTGTAATGGTGCTTTACTACGAGGATTTACTTCAATAGTGAAGCTACCATCCTCTGCCATTTTCTTATAACCAATTGCGATTTCGTCATAGCGAGCTGCTGAAGCTCCTAATGTATAGAAGTCAACCGGTTCGTTCGTTAATACATAACGCGTAATAGGCTTCATGGAAATATTAGAGCCACCTTCAGAAAGGAGATCATTTAAGATATCTTTCTTATGTCTTTCTTCAGCAATCTGAGCCATCATTTTTGCAGTAATACGACTGCTTACTACAAAGTCGGTTGCACGCATGAGTTGGGATAGTTTTTGGTTTCTTGTGCTATTCATCTCAATCGTCAATGGTATAGATAAACCAACTTCTTTTTCAATATCCGTTAACTGCAGTTGTAACATTAATGTTCTAGCATCAGCTTCTTCACTACTTAATTCCGTATCCGCAATTAATATTATACTAGTTGGCTTTTTCGCCATAAGTCTTTCGAGAATTGTACGAGAATAGATTTTACATTCTTGAGTTTCAATTGTAAGATTCTTTAATTGCGTATTATCTGGTAAGAAATTGGTATCAATTTTCCCCGGTTCTGCAGCAATGATGAGTGTAGAATTAGGTGCGACATAGGCATCTTCTTCCAAAATGATTTGTTTCAATAAATCACTATAGCCAAGAACGAGTATAGTACTTGCTTCTTCATCTGGATTTGGTTCACGCTGGAAGGCTTCTTCTTTTACGCTTGCCTTATCTTGTAAAGCAGTAACAGAATCATCATGGGCGATTAAGATTAAGCGATCGCCTTCTTGGAAACGAATATCTTTACCTGGATTTAATATAGGTTCATTGTTACGCACTAAACCAATAGCGGTAGAGTGAGGTAAACGTAAATTCATTTCATGTAAGCTATAACCGACTGCATCAGGTATTTCTTCTACATAGATTTCATTGCCTTTAAAACTTAATAATTCAGATAAGATTTCTGACATACCTGGGTGACGACCAGCTTGTACCATAAGTCTAGAAATTGTCTTTTGGAAGTTCAATATTTCAGCACGATCTCCACCAGCTATTTTAGCAGGTTGTAATACATCACGGTCTCGCACTGTAGCTGTAATATAGGCATCATGATTTCCATATTCATCTAATAATGTTTCGCAAGCTAATATTGTTTTAACAGTCATGAAGTCATCTTCTAGATTGACTAAGATAGATTTGCATGTATCTAAGGAACATACTTTTAAATCTTTGATTGCATCCGGTCTACCTGTTCTACAAACAATACGTAAGTTGCCTAGATTACTAACACGATCGCGTATGGTATCTTCCATATCGGTTTTATCATGGTCAGCCATAATGACAACAACAGCATCTTTGCGATTTTCACTCGCTAAGGCTAATTCTTCAATAATGCTGGTTACATTTTCGTCAAAGCCAATGATGACAATATGACCTTCTTCGATGACTCTTGATTTACCTCTTTGTAGCTCAGTTACCTTATCCTTAATTCCATTGGATATCGTACCAATTAAGAAACTGGTAATAAAGATACCAACAAGCGTGACGATGGTCATGACAAATAAGTAGGCTACTGTTCCTTCTTCTTTTGCAAGAACACCAGTGTTGATTGCGTGCATCAAGGTAAACCAAATGGAAGAACCAGTAGATTCTGCACCAGTTCCATCCGGACCACCTAAGGCTACTGAAATTAGACCACCGGTGATGACTACGATTGCGGTAATCACACCTAAAATGAGAAGTAGTGATACTGTACCTTTTGACATGATATTATCAAACCAGTATCGAAGTCGCTGCGAAAGAGTTGCTTTTTTCATTTTCCCTTACCCCCTTAATCGTAAGCACAATAAGCAAAACAGCATAATGATATGATTAAAATGTTCTAAAAAAAACTTATGAATATCAATCAAATTATAACATATGATTTTTACAGAAAAATAGAAATGTCCAAATTAGAAAACATCATTCTTTTTTAACTTTTTCATATATATGAAATAAGTAATTGAGGAAAGAGCCCAGGTGATTGGATAAAGCCAAAAAGCTAATTCAATAAAATGATAAATCTTACCCAAAGTTAATAAAACAGATACACGAATAAAGCACCAACAAAATAACATAACAAACATAGGCACAGAAGGTTTACCTAAACCACGCATAACAGCTGAAGAAACATGTGAGTAGGCTAATAAGAAATAGAATAGGGAACATATACGTGCGCGACTTACACCAAAGGAAATAACACTCGGATCACTATTGAAGGCTTGAATTAAATTAGGCGCAAAAAAGAAATAGGTTAGACCAATGATTTCTACAGCAATTAAGGCTGAAGTTATCCCGAAAGAAATGCCTTTGCGAACACGGTCCATCCGCTTCGCTCCTATGTTTTGGGAAACATAAGTAGATAAAGCGATAGAAAAAGATGTTACAGGTAAGAAAGAAAAACCTTCTATTTTCTGATATGCTCCCACACCAGCCATAGCTAAATTACCAAAGGAATTAATGTGAGATTGTACAAGCAAATTACCTAAATCAATTACACTAGCTTGTAAGGCAGTAGGTAAGCCATAACGAATAATGGTATCTAAATGCATTTTATGTATATGTATTTTTTTGAATTCTATACGAATCGCTTCTGTTGTATGCGTTAAACGCCATAAGGCTAATAGGGCACTTAATATTTCAGAAAGAACAGTAGCTAAAGCTGCTCCTTCAACGCCCATATGGAAATAGGAAATGAAAAGAATATCTAATAGGATATTGGTTATTGAACTGATTACTAAATAATAAAGAGGATGTTTGCTGTCGCCGCTAGCTTGCAAAATAGAAACAAAGGTATTGTAAAAGATCAAAGCAGATATACCTGCAAAATAAATGCGTAAATAAAGTGATGCATCATGGAAGACTTCTTGTGGCGTGCCAAGCCAAGTTAAAAAGGTTGGGGATAATCCAACACCAATTATTGTCATAACAACAGAAAAGAAAATGGCTACGGCAATAGAGGTATGCACTGCTTCAGTTATACGCTTTTCATTGCGCGCACCAATATAACGCGATACCAGTATTCCAGCACCAGAGGAAAAACCCATAAAAAAACCTACTAGTAAATAAACAAGTGAACCAGTAGAAGAAACTGCTGCTAAGGCATTAGGACCTATGAGATTGCCGACAATAATCGAGTCAGCTGTATTAGAAAATTGTTGGAATAAATGACCAATAAAAATAGGTAGGGCAAAAGTGATAATCTTTATACGATAATCTCCTACTTTCATTAAGTTTTTTTGTGATATTTTTGTTGTCATTTCCGTAAGTACTATACTAGCTTATGAAAGATAAGGATACAAGGTGGAAAAACGCAACAGATATTATGGTTTGCGTACTAAACGCTCATGCATAAAAATCATGATG
>JAFVFM010000031.1 GCA_017475415.1 Solobacterium sp. | reverse complement strand
TAAGACATTCGAAAAAAGTGAAAAAGTAAATCATGAAAAAGTATGCTTCGTGAATCGCTATGGCATTACATTAGTAGGTGATGTATATATACCTAAAAATAGTGAAGGAAAGCTTCCGGCTATTGCGGTATGTGGCCCTTTTGGTGCTGTTAAAGAACAATGTTCTGGCTTATATGCACAAATTATGGCGGAAAAAGGCTATGTTACTATTGCCTTTGATCCTTCTTTTACGGGAGAAAGTGTAGGTAATGTGCGCTATATGGCATCACCAGATTTAAATACAGAAGATTTTATGGCTGCCGTAGATTATTTATCCTTACGCGATGATGTAGATGAAGAGCGTATTGGTATTATTGGTATTTGTGGTTGGGGCGGTATGGCTATCAATACTGCTGCTTTAGATACACGAATTAAAGCTACTGTTGCCTCTACAATGTATGATATGACAAGAGTCAATGCGAAAGGCTATTTCGATAGTGAAGATAGTGAAGAAGCGCGTTATGAAAAGAAGAAGGCATTATGTGCACAGCGCTTAGTGGATTTGAAAAATGATGAATACCAATTAGGTGGTGGGGTAGTAGATCCATTACCGGAAGATGCGCCATTCTTTGTGAAAGATTATTATGATTATTATAAGACAAAGCGTGGTTATCATGTTCGTTCTTTAAATTCTAATGGTGGTTGGAATGTAATTGGTTGTGAGTCATTTTTAAATCAACCAATCTTACAATATGCCAATGAAATACGTTCTGCTGTTTTACTTGTTCATGGGGAAAAAGCACATTCTTGTTATTTTTCTAAGGATGCTTATGAACAAATGACAAAGGATAGTAAATATGCAGATAATAAAGAATTAATGTTAATTCCAGGTGCAGTGCATACAGATTTATATGATCAAGTAGATATCATTCCGTTTGCTAAAATAGAATCTTTCTTTCAAGAATATCTAAAATAATATGGCATATAAAAAAGTGATATGCTGCATCTTGTTTGTACTTCTTCTTTCTTCATGTTTTGCGCATACAAAAGTAAAGGATGAAGAATCTATAAAAGAAGAAAATGAAGAAGAAGTTGTACAAAAAGGAAATGAGATAGTAGAAATGAAAATGTTAAATAGTGGATATCCTATGCCAATATTAGGCTTAGGAACATGGACATTGCGTAATGAAGTAGCTGAAAATAGTGTATACACAGCATTAAAAGATGGTTATCGTTTAATCGATACAGCTCGCTATTACGCTAATGAAAGCGAAGTAGGTAAGGCTATACAAAGGGCAATAGAAGAAGGTATTTGTAGCCGCGAAGAAATCTTCATTACGACTAAAATTATGCCGGGTGACGCAAGACGTGCAAAAGAAGCGATAGAGGAATCGTTGAAGGATTTACAAGTAGACTACATTGATTTATTACTCATTCATCAGCCAGGTAGTAATGATGAAGAAGTATATAAGGCAATGGAAGATGCGGTGCATGAAGGTAAGGTACATTCCATTGGTATTTCGAATTATTATACAAAGGAAGCAGTAGAAGAAGTATTAGGTTATGCAACCATTACTCCTGCTGTAATTCAAAATGAAAATCATATCTATTACCAAAATACAGAGCTAATGAATTATGTAAAAGAAAATGGTATTGTTTTAGAATCTTGGTATCCCTTTGGCGGCAGAGGGAATACAAAAGAAAACTTTGAGCATCCTACTATTGTAGAACTTGCTGAAAAATATCATAAAACGGCAGCGCAGATTATTCTAAGATGGCATATACAAGCTGGTTATATTGTAATACCAGGATCTTCTAATGCAGAGCATATCAAGGAAAATGCTGAGATATTCGACTTTGAATTAACGGATGAAGATATGGAAAAAATACATTCAATTGATATGCAAAAAAGATATGAGAATTGGTAAAAAGGGGAAGAAAAAATCTTCCTTTTTTTCTTCTTTTGTGCACTCTTGAAGCAAACTCCCTATTCTTATATGATGATATTGTTGTAATAGAAGAGGAAAGAATAATGGATACAAATATAAATAAAAGAAAAGTAGATATCGTGATTATTGGTGGTGGTACAGGCGGCTATGTAGCAGCTATTTATGCGAGTCGAATGAAGAAAAAAGTGATTATCATTGAAGAAAATAAATTGGGTGGTACATGTTTAAATGAAGGTTGTATTCCTACGAAATCCTTAATTACTTCTGCGCATAAATATCAGGATGCCTTAGCGGGAGATACTTTTGGTTTTCATGTTGAAGGTGAGATAAAAGTAGATTTAGAAAAGATGATTGAAAGAAAGAATAAGGTTGTAGATCGCTTAGTTTCAGGTGTTAGCTTCTTAATGAAGAAGAATGAAATAGAAGTGATTCAAGGTAAAGCTACATTTATTGATGATCATTGCGTTTGCGTAAATGAAGGAATAATAGAATTTGAAGATTGCCTTATCGCAACAGGCTCGACTGTAGCTATTCCAAAAATAAAAGGTTGTGATAGTGAAAGAATCTATACTTCTACTACATTATTAAATCATACAGTTTTACCTAATTCACTTTGTGTAATCGGCGGTGGAGTAATAGGTTTGGAGTTTGCTTTCTTAATGAAAAATTTAGGAGTGGATGTACAAATTGTAGAATATTTAGATACATTATTGCCACAAATGGATCAAGAATTAGTAAAAGAACTACTTCGTCAAGCAAAGAAGAAAAGGATAAAGATACATCTATCATCAAAAGTATCTCACTTCGAGGAAAAAGATGATGGCATAATTACCTATTTTGAAAAAGAGGGGAAAGAAGAAAAAATAGAAAGTGAAATTGTTTTATTAGCTACTGGTAGAAAGGCGAATATAGATGGCTTAGGTTTAGAAAATACATCTATAAAGTTACGTGAAGATGGTAAAGGTATAAAGGTTGATGAATATATGCGTACTAGTGTAGAGCATATTTATGCAGTAGGAGATGTAAATGGCATATTACAATTGGCCCATGCAGCTAGTGCACAAGGTATGGTAGCGATTAATCATATAGTAGGGAAAGAAGATTCCTATTTGAATAAGCCTGTGCCAAGTGTAATCTTTACGGATCCAGAAATCGCTACAGTAGGCTTAAGTGAAGAAGAAGCTATACAAAAAGGGATTGCCTATAAAAAAGGTATGTTCCATTATCGAGCTAATGGTAAGGCCTTAGTGATGGATGAAATAGATGGGTGGATAAAAATACTTAAGGATGAAAAGGATGTGATTATTGGTGCGCATATTATCGGTGCAGATGCATCGAGTTTAATTGCATCATTAGCTTTATGTATTTCGAATAAACTAAAAGATGAAGATATAGAAAAGACAATATTTGCGCATCCAACAACAGCAGAAGTGATTCATGAAGCAGCATTAGATTTAAGTATAGGTGCTTTCCACGAGTAAGGAGGAGAAAATGAACTATGGTTTTATTGGGGCAGGTAATATGGGCTCTGCCATTATGCAAGGTTTATTGAAGAAAAAAACAAAGCATAAGATTTACGCTTATGATTTAGAAAAAAAGAAAGTAGAAGCCTTAGGAAAAAAGGTGGAATATGTTTCTTTGGAAAATATAGTAGAAAAAAGTGATGTTATTGTTTTAGCTGTTAAACCACAAATGATGGATGATGTATTAAAAGAAATAAACAGTT
>JAFVFM010000004.1 GCA_017475415.1 Solobacterium sp. | reverse complement strand
GTAGGTGGCTATTATATGCAATTAGGCCATGTTGATGCAATGGTATTTACAGCTGGTCTTGGTGAAAATGATGCAGATACGCGTGAAAGAATCTTAAAACATTTAGAAGAAGGTATGGGCTTAAGCATTGATTATGATCTTAATAAAACAATTCATGGTAAAGAATGTTTAATTTCTAAACCGGATTCTAAGATTCAAGTTTATGTTATACCAACAAATGAAGAACTTGTTATCGCAAGAGATACAGTTCGTTTATTAGGACTATAATTTATGATTTTTGAAGATATACTATCAAAGATCGAGGAATATGATACGATAACAATTTTTCGCCATCAGCATCCGGATTGTGATGCAATGGGTTCACAAAATGGTTTAGCGAATTGGATAAAAGATAATTATCCTGAAAAACATGTTTTTCGTTGTGGCTTAGAGCAATGTAATCAAGGAATTTGGCCAGAATTAGAAGTCGTTAGTGATGAAATAATACAATCTAGTTTAGCGATTGTATGCGATTGTGCAGATGTTCCTAGAATTGATGATGAACGTATCCAATTAGCAAAATACATCATCAAGATTGATCATCATCCTAATCGTGACCCATATGGTGATTTGTTATATGTTGTTGAAGAAGCTGCTGCAACTTGTGAAATATTAACATTAATGTTTGCAGAAATGAAAGATAAGATAATTAGCGATCAAACAGCAGAATATCTTTACAAAGGTTTATTAACAGATACCTTATGTTATCGCACAACAAATACAACAGAAAACACATTAAAAGCGGGGGCTATATTAGCAACACATCATATCAATATTCCTGAAATCAATCGTGAATTATTTGATTTAGATTATTCTACATTTAAATTTACATCATTTTTACGCCAAAAAGTGCAATATAATGGCCATGGTTTTGCCTATATCATATTCAATATGGATGACTTAAAAGATTGGAATTTAACACCAACCGAAGCCAAAAATCATATAGATGAAATGGGCCATGTAAAAGAATTTGAAGTTTGGGCAATATTCAGTGAAGATGAAGAAAATCCAGGGAAATATAATGGCTCGTTACGTAGTAAACATGTAGTTGTGAATCAATTAGCAAATAAGTATCATGGTGGTGGCCACGCTAATGCTAGTGGCGTAAATAAATTGACTAGTGATGAATTAAAAGCAATTCTATATGACTTGGAAAAATTAGCCAAAGATTATGTTGAAAGCAAAAACTAATTCATGTACAATTGCAAAGGACTTAAGGAGGAAATAATATGAGTGAAGTCTTAAATAAAAAAGTATTAGCTGATCAAGTAGCAGAAAAATGCGACTTATCTAAGAAAGATGCATTAGTGATTATCGATAATGTATTCGAAACAATCGCTAATACATTAAAAGATGGTGGTCGTGTAGATATTGCAGGATTTGGTAAATTCGAAGTAAAAACAAGAGCAGCTCGTGATGGTATCAATCCTAAAACAAAAGAAAAGATTCATATTGAAGAAAGTAAAGCTCCTGGCTTTAAAGCAAGCAAAGTATTAAAAGATTTAGTTAAATAAGTAAAAGGCCTCATGTGAGGCTTTTCTTTCGTCTATTACCAAATTTTCGCATAATGTATGTTATACGATATTTATATTGGTCGAGATTACTTCTTTTTCTTTGAGATTAATTCATCTCCTTTTGGATGATATTGTTCATAGGTATCAAATAGTTGTTTATTTTCAATATGTGTATAGATTTCTGTTGTAGAGATATTCGAATGGCCTAATATTTCTTGTATAGAGCGCAAATCTGCACCACCTTGTAACATATGAGTTGCATAGCTATGTCTTAACTTATGTGGCGTTATATGCTTTTTAAAACCCAATTCTGAGCATTTATGCTCTAATAAATATTCTATTGATCGTGGTGTAATAGGATTACCTAAGCGATTGATAAAAAAATATGTATTCTTTTTCTTTACTAATATAGGACGCGTTACATCTCTATATTCTTTAAATAAAGGTATACTGGCTTTTGGAATAGGAATAATTCTTTCCTTATCCCCCTTTCCAAGTACTCGCAATTTACCTGTATCTAAATCAATACGATTTATGGTTAAATTACAGACTTCGGATACACGTAAACCACAGGCATAAATCATCTCTAATAAACAATGTTGCATCATTTCTAAAGGTTTTTGATCATCAAAGCTAGTCATTAATTGTTTGATTTCATCCACTGTGCAAAATATAGGTAAAGATTTTATCCCTTTATTTACACTTAAATTTAAACTAGGATCTTCTTCATTATACATAAATGCTAAATAATGATGAAAAGAGCGAATACTAGCCGCCATACGCACTAAAGAATTCTGTGCTTTCGTTTTAGCTTGTGCATGAATAAAATCCTCAATG
>JAFVFM010000030.1 GCA_017475415.1 Solobacterium sp. | reverse complement strand
TTTCACAAGTCCATGAAGTAAATGGATGCTCACTTTCATTTTGGTAACCCCAAGAGGAATCAAATTGTAAATAGTGTAATAAATGTTCTGTATATTCCTTTTGTTTATTCTTTGGATATTGTAGACGATTAAAGGAATCATCTAATTGTTTCGCCTTTGTGACCTTTTGAATGAAAGGTAATAAACGTTCTTTAATCTGTTCAAAGAAGGCATCATATTTTTCTTGATTCATTCCTGGTTCATAGTCATCGAGCATTTGATCATATAAATCTATATCTTTATTACGATATGCATATACTTTCTTCTTCGCTTCAATGACCTTCTTTAAATATGGTTCAAAGATAGAATAATCATTTTTGGTCTTTGCCTCTAACCATGCATCATAAGATTGATTCATTAATTTACTCATTTCAATATATTCATCCTTAGGAATGCACATGGTGCTTTCCATATTGCGATAATATAAATAAGCAGAACGTCTAATCTCTTCATCTAAGCTTTCATCATCTTTGAATTCCTTAACGATTTCAAACATTTCTGGATCATTGGTAATACTAAATGCTTCACCTGCTAAATAAGCGGTTCTTTCATCGCGAAAAGCAGCTCCAGCAGTAGGTGCTACAGTTAACTTATCCAGATTCAATACAGCCAAAGCCATACGGTAGGCAGACACCTTAAATATCCATTCTTTATATTTTTGTATTTTCTCTTCTTTCGTCATATTAAAGCTCCTTCTCCATCATTGTTTTGCGAATGCGAAAGCCTTCTTTTTCATAAAAACTTTTCGCTTCTTCATTACCTTCCCATACATTTAAGGTTAAGCTTGCTATCCCTTCTTTGCGCATTTCTTCTTCTACATAGGCAAGTAATTTTCCAGCAATACCCTTACCTCTATATGCCTCATCTACACATAAGTCATCGAGATAGGCATTTTTTTGTGCATACATATTACGGCTTTGCGGTAGAATTTCTTTTACCACAAATGCATAAGCAATTACTCTTTCCTCTTCGCAGACAAAAACAGGTGTTTCTTCATTGTTTACAATGAGCGATAATTCCCGTTTGTCATATTTCGTGGTATGAGGAATAAATAAATCCGGGCGTATCTCAGCATGTTTAGCTAAAACTTGTTCTAATAGTTCCAACAAAGAAGGAATATCTTCTACACCTGCTCTTCTTATTTGCATATTATTTACCCTTTATTACTAAAGAAATATCATTACCTCCCATACGAATGAGACGCTCATTCTTATTTGGGTAAATATAAAGTGTATATACTTGATCATCATTAATTAAGATTTCCACTAAGCCATGATCGACAAATAGTTTTACTGTTTGTAAGCCTTCTTCACATTCTTGTTTAAATGTATAACCTTGTGTATTCTCTAAATCTTCATCGCTTATGAATAATAATTTTCTACGTTTTTCATAATGCAAACATAAACCTTTTTTGTTTAGGTTTGCATAGAGCGCAAATTCTAAATTATCTAAGGCAGGATTCGTTATTTCTACACTACATG
>JAFVFM010000029.1 GCA_017475415.1 Solobacterium sp. | reverse complement strand
TGTCATGGATAAATCTTCATACAAGACAGAGTTTCAAAACAAAAGTACGGTATTGACCATCCTCAATTTGACGGTCATTCCGTACTTTTATTCAATTCTTCAAACTGTCATCATTCGGTACTTGACTTTGGGACCAGTTTAGAGTGACAATTTTTGTCTCCTATTTTTGTCTCCTTTTTTTGTTTATTTTTCTTTTGCTACAAAGCCATATTGTTCAAAATATTCTTCACTTTCTTGAGTAGATAAGAATATATTTACCATTTCATCACGGCTTCTTTCTTTTGCGCCAATTTCGTGATACCAGTATTTCAATTCGCTTTCTTCTACTTCTCTGCCTAAGCATATTCTATAACATAAGCGTATGAAATCTTTTATACCTAATGTGCGATTTTTAAATTCCTCGCTTTTGAAGAACACTTCTCGTAATACTTCTTTCGCTTTTTCTTTAGGATTATCTGCATCATATATTAATGTAGTCCATTGGTTAATGCCATCCTCGTCAAATTCTCTATTCAATACTTCTCTATAACAATTCGCCACATATTTTGTAATTGTTAAATCTTGATCACGACTTTCCGTTAAAGAAATCTCACCTTTTTCTATTTTCGCTTTTGCACAGAAATCCATAAATTCTTGACTAGAAGTTAAGCCATTTAGAATGTAATGTTTGGAAGCACCATTATGGAGTAAGTCTTGCCAATGCTTTTTACCGACTTCATCTACATCCCTATTTAAGATAGCTTTATAGCTTCTTTCGATAAAGGTTTCATCATCGAGAGTCGCTTCCTTCATTTCCTCTCCATCATAGAAAGCTAATATTAAATCTGTTGCGTTGATTCGGTTCTCAATTAATGCATTAATCCAATTCTGTTTTTCCTCATCACTTGCGTCTCTATGCAAAGCTTCTTTATACATTCTCTCAACAATAGCTACCGCTTCTTTTTCTTCTACAGGAATATCATTCTTATGCATAAAGATGGCATAGATATTTGTATTTTCACTAAAGCTCTTTTTTTGGAAAAGTTCTGTTCCTTCTTCATTTAAACTATAGCCAACTAATACATAATTCTCATCTTTATGTATTGGTGCATGAGGTATGCTTACTTCAGCATCTTTCTGCAAACGTAAGGTGATTGTTTTTGTATTAAAGTGGAGGATATCTGCACTACCCATCACACTTTCATCGAAATAACCCAAGCCTGCATGTACATTAACATCTACTGCTTCAGCCCACTTCGCATAAAGGGTACTTCCTGCTTCTATGCCTTCCATAGAAGATATTACACTGCCCTCATTTACATCTTTCATCCATCCTACAAAGAATAGATTTTCTTCATCATGCACGAAGCCTTTTTGATTCAAACTTTCTTCTAATGATTTTTTCGATACCTTAGTATTTGTACTATTACTATTTACTAAATGGCCGCCATTGCCTTCTAAAAGAATCGCATCTTCATAAATGGCATATACATCTCGATCTTCTTCTATCTTTGTATCATTAGGAATTAATTCTCCATTTTCTTCAAATGACCAACCTAATTTCATTTTTGAATCTGGTACATTAGTAGGATAATCCGCTAACACATCACCAGTTGCCATTAAACTTGAAACGATATTTGTGCCATTATTGAAACTACCTTCTCCTGCGTGATATGTAATGCGAATACCATCTGTCCATTTCGCATAAAGCACTTCACCTGGATATGGTTGATAACCATTTTCTACAACAAATTCACAAGCCTGATCTTTACACCATGTATCCACAATCATCTTTTCATTTTGGTTCTCAAAACCATATGTATTCTTTGCATAAACTGCAGAAACCGGTGCCTTTAAACGTGTACTTCCATCACGCTTCAATACTCCACCATTTCCATCTAAATAGAAAGCATCTTTAAATACTGCATATACATCGCAATTATCTGTAATCATAGTATTTGGATCAATGATTTCTTCACTATATGGTTCAAACGACCAACCCACTAATATACGATTACCCACAACATTATCTAAGTTATAGCTTGTAAATTTTTGGCCCTTAGGAATACGCGCTTCATATGTATCTGTACCATCCCAGAAATATGCTCCATTGCCATGGTAACGAACAGTTATCGCATCTGCCCAATTCGCATATAGAACTTCTCCTACTTTTGGAACATAATTTTCTTCTACCATCGCACTACAAGCTTGATCTTTACACCAACCAGCTAATATCTTCCCACTATCTTCATGGACAAAGCCATAACTATTATTATTGAATACAGGAGCGATTACCGTAGAAACTTTTGTGCGCTCATCATACGCTTGTTTTGCACCATTACCATCTACCACAAAGGCATCCTTTAATACTGCATATACATCTATGCTTTCTTCCATCGGCATACCAGAAGGAAGAATATCTTCTACTTCTTCACTTCTAGACCATCCATATAAAGCTTTATTTTCCGGCATTTCATCCAGCCTATAACTAATAAAGCTTTTCCCTTTAGGTACTTTTGTCTCTAATATATTTTCGCCATTCCAGAATTTTGCATTTGGTGCATGATATCGAATAGTAATCGCATCTACCCATTTCGCATATAAGGTTTCTCCCATCTTTGGGCTATAACCTTCTTCTACCATATGTTCACCTTCCGGATCATAAGTCCAACCACCAAAGGTAAGATCTGGACGATCATGTTTAAAGTTGCGGGCATCATAAGAATATATTTTCTCATCAAGCGAGCGCATCTGTATCGTTAAATCTTCTTTATCTTTGCGTTTAACAACACCACCATTGCCGTCTAAATAATAAATATCTTCTAGTATTGCTTCGACTTCAATATCATCTTCTACATATGCGTCAGGCATAAATACTTCATCACTATCTATTTTTTTCCAGGCCTGAACACGTTTACCTTGCGGTAAATTGAGTGCTTCAGATTCTAAATAATGTGCGCCAACTTGATGAATGGTATATGTACTATCCCCATTTTCAAATGTACCTTCTGGCAAATGATAAGTGATATTCACTTCCGCTTTTTTTACAATCGCATAAACATCAATAGCTTCTGTGAATGTTGTCCCCTCTTTAATGATTGTATCTTTATCTTCTTCTGTTGCATCTTCCTTTGTAGACCAGCCTAAGAAAGTATCCTTTTTCCCATATAGAGTTAAATAAAGATTTGCACTCTTTTCTGCATCAAAGATACCATTTTCTAAATAACCTTCTAATGTATTCTTTTCTTCACCATTTATTTTTGCATAGCTATCTTGGAAATGATATCGAACCGCTACAGCTTTTCCCCATCTTGCATAAAGGCTTTCACCTTCTTTTACTACATAGCCTTCTTCTACTAATTCCTTGCCTTCTGCATCTTTAGTCCAACCTAAAAATAAATTGGTTTTGGATTTTAATTTTGTTTTAGGGTCATAGTAGACAAAGCCTTGCGAGTTGAATTTGCTAACTGTTGTGCCTGCTGGAATAGCTACTGTTTGTTTATAGCCTTCTTCCATATAGGCTCCACCATTACCATTTAATTTCGCTCCCACTACCCATTTTGCATAGAGTATTTCATTCGCTTGTGGTTTATATCCCTTTTCTACCTCAATTGTACAAGCTTGATCTTTGCACCAACCTTGTTGTGCTTCAAATGTTCCATCTTTTTGAAACTTACTATCTTTTGTTGCACTAGCTAGAGAATTTGTTAAAGGATAAGCTCTTCTTTCTTTTATTTCACCATTTAAAAAAGAAGTGCCTCCATTACCATCTAAATAGTAAAGCTCTTCCTCTTCAGCATAAATAGGCAATGATGCATGAAAAAAACTAACACATAGAGCTAAAGTCAAGATCATTGTCAAGATTCTTTTCATGTAGTCGCCCCCCCATTTTTACATATTCATCATAGCATGCGATTTTGGCATTGTCAGTAGTTCGAACAAGTTAAAAACACACAAAAACAGGATATCTTTCGACATCCTGTTTCATTTTTCGGAAATAACGAACTTTAGTTATCGTTTACTTCTGTATTTCTTTCACTCATCGTTACTGCATCACTATTTCTACCTAATACATCTTCAGGTAATCCATTGTGATTACGTTCGATTTCTTTTAAAATCTCTTCTCTTTCTTCGCGTTCTTCCTTCATCATATTCGCAAGACTCCTAATCTTTCTGGAAGTTTCACGATCGAAGTTTCTACCTGTACCGGCAGGGATGAGCTTACCAATAATTACATTTTCTTTTAAGCCTTCTAAGTTATCCTTCTTACCACGAACTGCAGCGTCAGTTAAGACACGAGTTGTTTCTTGGAAGGATGCAGCAGATAAGAAGGAATCTGTTTCTACTGCAGACTTGGAAATACCCAATAAGATTGGATTGAATTTAGCTGGAACTTTATCATCCATCAACATCATTGTATTGATTTCATTCATCTTAACAAGAGATAATGTTTGACCAACAGCTAATCCTGTATCGCCACTTTCAGTAACGATAACCTTCTTCATCATTTGTTTAATTACAACTTCAAGGTGCTTATCGGCAATACCAATTTCTTGTGCTTCATATACCTTCTTAACTTCTTTTAAGATATATTCTTGGCAAGCTTTTACACCACCATATTCTAATAATTCTTTTGGTGCAATTTGTCCTTCTGTTAGCTTTTGACCAGCATGTACTTCAGAGCCGATATTTAACCATTGTCTCTTTGTTTGAGACTTATCACATTTATGTTCAATTGTATCTTTTTCATTTTGAACTGTGATAATATCACCAGTCTTTGTATCATTTTCTCTAAAGTCAGTAATTACACCATCAATCTTAGAAATTACAGCTACACCCTTAGGTGTACGTGCTTCGAATAATTCTTCTACACGAGGAAGACCCTGTGTAATATCACCAGATTGTGTCGCAACACCACCAGTATGGAAGTTACGCATAGTTAACTGTGTACCTGGTTCACCAATAGCTTGCGCAGCCATGATACCAACAGCTTCACCAACTTCTACAATATTACCAGTAGCCATATTACGACCATAACATTTTACACAAACACCTGTTTTACTATTACATGTAAATACATTACGGATATATGCTTCTGTAATACCAGCTTTCACTACTTTTTCTGCTAAAGCTTCATCAATGAAGGTATCCTTTTCCACTAATACTTCACCTGTATTAGGGTCTGTAATTTCATGTTGTGTAAAGCGACCAACAATACGATCTCCGAAAGCTTCAATCATCGCATTATTTTTATTATCGACAATATCACTTACGAGATAACTTGTATCTGTACCACAATCTTCTTCCGTAATAATTACTTCTTGTGCTACATCGACAAGTCTTCTTGTTAGATAACCAGATTCAGCAGTCTTTAAGGCAGTATCTGTTAAACCTTTACGTACACCGTGTGTAGAAATAAAGAATTCAGATACGCTCATGCCTTCACGGAAACAAGAATAGATTGGCACTTCGATAATAGAAGGTTGATATTCCTTCTTTGATTTAGATTGTGTAGGTCTAGCCATCAAACCACGCATACCAGCTAATTGGGTAAAGTGGTTCTTACTACCACGGGCACCAGAAATAGCCATCATATTGATTGGATTCATTCTTGGCAAAGAAGTCATTAAGGTATCACCGACTTGGTTCTTCACATCATTCCATAATGCAGAGAACGCTGTTTCCCATTCACTTGGTGTTAATAAACCTCTACTTCTTAAGGCATTTAATTGGTCACTCTTCTTACGACCTTCACCAACAATTTCTTCCTTGTGTGGTGCTACGCTAATATCACTTAAGGCAACTGTCATACCAGCTAAAGTAGAGTATAAATAACCCATATCCTTTAAGCCATCTAAGATATCACTAGTACCTTCTGTCTTATAGCGATCAAAGACAGACGCGATTAATACACCTAAGTCCTTCTTTTTAAATTCAGAAGTAACCTTACGCTTAGCTAATTCTTCTTTGATATTCGTACCAAATGGCACAAATTCAGAATCCGGTGTAGCGATTAATGTATCATGATTTACTTCATTTAAGTAAGGGAAATCTTTAGGTAATACACCATTGAAGATAATCTTACCAACTGAAGTTAATAAATATTGTTCTTTTTGTGCTTCGCTAAAGCATGTCTTACCTACGGCATTAGCAGGAATAGCGATACGGCTATGTAAATGCACAACACCAGTTTGATAAGCCATAAGGATTTCATTGACGTCTTTGAAGATATGACCTTCATTATCGCCATATGTTCTCCATCTCTTCGCTTCCACTGTTTCACCTAATTGTTCTAGATGATCTGCCTTCTTATAGAATTCTTCAGCAGTTTCTTCCATATTCAAATAGAAGTTACCTAATACAAGGTCTTGTCCAGGAGTAACGATAGGCTTACCATCCTTTGGACCAAGGATGTTATTAGAACCTAACATGAGTACTTCTGTTTCTGCTCTAGCCATTTCACTTAATGGAAGATGGACAGCCATTTGGTCACCATCGAAGTCCGCATTGAAGGCTGGACATACTAATGGATGAACACGAATAGCACGACCTTCTACAAGCTTAGGGAAGAAGGCTTGAATACCTAATCTATGCAATGTAGGTGCACGGTTAAGGAATACTGGGTGGTTCTCAATTACTTGTTCCACAATATCCCATACTCTTGTATCTTGTCTTGTGATTAACTTTTCTGCAGTCTTTGGATTTGATGCAACACCTTGTAATACAAGTTCATTAATCACGAATGGTTTATAGAGTTGAATTGCCATATCCTTTGGTAAACCACATTGCCACATCTTCAAATCTGGTCCAATTGCGATAACAGAACGACCAGAGAAGTCAACACGCTTACCTAATAAGTTTTGACGGAAACGACCTTGTTTACCCTTAAGTGAGTGAGATAGAGATTTTAATGCTCTACCACCTGCACCAGTAATAGACTTAGAACGACGACCATTATCGATTAAGGCATCCACAGCTTCTTGTAACATACGTTTTTCGTTTTGAACGATGATTGCTGGAGTACCTAATTCTAATAATTTCTTTAAACGATTGTTTCTTGTGATAACACGACGATATAAATCATTTAAATCACTAGTCGCAAAACGACCACCATCCAACTGTAACATTGGACGAAGATCTGGTGGAATAACTGGTAATACAGTCATAACCATCCATTCAGGTTGGTTGTCACTTTCACGGAAAGCTTCTACTGTTTCTAAACGTTTGATTAATTTCTTACGCTTATCACCAGTTGCCTTTTTTAGCTCTTCAGTGATCATTGCATATTCTTTTTCCAAATCAACTTGTTCTAATAAAGTCTTCACCGCTTCAGCACCAGTTTGGGCTACGAAGCTACCCACACCATAAATCGCTGTGTTTTCGCGAAGCTCTCTTTCAGAAAGAATTTGTTTATAAGATAGTTTTGTATCACCTGGATCTGTAACAATCCAAGAAACGAAATATACAACTTCTTCTAATTTCTTTGGAGCTACTTCCAAAAGTAAACTCATTCTAGATGGTGTACCACGAAGATACCAAATATGTGCTACAGGAGCAGCAAGTTCAATGTGGCCCATACGTTCACGTCTTACAGAAGACTTTGTGATTTCTACACCACACTTATCGCATACTACACCTTGGTAACGAATCTTTTTGTATTTACCACAAGCACATTCCCAGTCCTTTTGTGGACCAAAAATCTTTTCGCAGAATAAACCATCCTTTTCTGGCTTTTGTGAACGATAGTTAATTGTTTCAGGTTTTTTTACCTCACCATAAGACCAAGCCTTAATTTTTTCTGGTGATGCTAATCCAACTTTGATTGCGTTAAAGCTATTAATATTCATCTTCTCAGCACCTCCTATTCATCACTTCCATAGTCGTCATCAACGCCAACTACTTCTGCTGCTGCAGGAACATCATCATCTGCTCCTTCACCAAAACGGAAACCTTCATCTAGGTTTTCAGAATCTGCTACATAACTTTGTTGACTGAGGTCAGTTGTAGCTTCTTCTTTGAGTTCTTCTTGTTCAAGTTGTTTGAGGTCCATTTCATTTCCTTCATTATCAAGCATACGCACATCAATCGCTAATGCTTGCAATTCATGAACTAATACACGGAAGGATTCCGGAATGCTAGGGGAAGGTAATTCTTTACCCTTAACAATAGCCTCATATGTTCTTGTACGGCCGGTAATATCATCTGATTTAACCGTTAAGATTTCTTGTAATGTATTGGCTGCACCATATGCTTCTAATGCCCATACTTCCATTTCACCAAATCTTTGACCACCATTTTGTGCCTTACCACCAAGTGGTTGTTGCGTAACTAAGGAATATGGACCAGTAGCACGAGCATGTAACTTATCGTCAACCATGTGGGCTAACTTAATCATATACATGACACCTACCGCAATTGGTTCATCATATACTTCACCAGTTAAACCATCTGTTAATAAATATTTATGTACAGTTCCAGCTTCATTCATGATTTCTTCTAGGTCTTTATTGGATACACCATCGAATACTGGTGTAGCGAACTTAACACCTAATTTTTTCGCTGCCATACCTAAGTGCACTTCTAACACCTGTCCGATATTCATACGTGAAGGAACGCCGAAAGGATTTAACATAATATCAATTGGTGTACCATCAGATAAATATGGCATATCTTCTACAGGATTAATACGAGAAATGACACCCTTATTACCATGACGACCAGCCATCTTATCGCCTTCAGAAATCTTTCTCTTTTGTACAACATAAACTTTAACTACTTGGTTAACACCAGGTGGAAGTTCATGGTCTTCTTTACGGTTGAAGACACGTACGCTATGTACAATACCAGCACCACCATGAGGTACTTTTAGAGAGTTATCTCTTACTTCTTTGGACTTTTCACCAAAGATAGCGAGTAATAACTTTTCTTCAGGAGATACTTCACTTTGTCCCTTAGGTGTAACTTTACCAACTAAGATATCACCTTCTTTTACTTCAGCACCAACGCGAACGATACCACGACCATCCAAATTACGTCTTGCGCTTTCGGATACATTAGGAATATCTCTAGTGATTTCTTCGTCACCTAATTTTGTACTACGACACTCAATATCATATTCTTCAATATGTACGGATGTGTAATAGTCTTCAGATTGCATTCTTTCAGACATGATGATTGCATCTTCATAGTTGTAACCATGCCATGTCATAAAGGCAATCGTAACATTTTGTCCTAAAGCAAGCTCGCCATTTTCCATTGCCGGACCATCCGCTAATACATCACCACGGTTGATTCTTTCACCAGTCCAAACTAATGGTCTTTGATTCAAACAAGTAGAAGCATTTGACCTTCTAAACTTGATTAATTCATATGTTTTTTCATTACCACTATCTTCTTGTACAACAATCTTATCCGCATCTGCATAAGTAACTACACCAGGTGCAGTAGCTACACAAGCTGCACCAGAGTCACGTGCAATCATATGTTCCATACCTGTTCCAACAAATGGTGAATGTGGATTCAATAATGGAACGGCTTGACGTTGCATGTTGGCACCCATTAAGGCACGTGTACAGTCGTCATTTTCTAAGAAAGGTACACAAGCTGTCGCTACAGAAACGATTTGACGTGGAGATACGTCAGCATAGTCAACTGTATTTACATCAGCCATAACCGTATCACCAGCGATTCTAGCGACAACACGTTCATTGATTAATTTACCATCACGAATTTCATTTGCTTGCGCAATAACGTGATCGTTTTCTTCATCCGCAGGCATATAAACGATTTCATCTGTTACCATGCCTTTTTTTACCTTACGATATGGTGTTTCAATAAAGCCATATTCGTTAATCTTTGCATAAGTTGTTAGGTAGGAAATCAAACCAATGTTTGGACCTTCAGGTGTTTCAATTGGACAGATTCTACCATAGTGAGAGTTATGAATATCACGAACTTCAAAGCCTGCACGTTCACGTGTAAGACCACCTGGACCTAAGGCAGAAATACGTCTCTTATTCGAAAGCTCAGCTAATGGATTTTGTTGATCCATGAATTGAGATAATTGTGAAGAAGAGAAGAATTCCTTAATTGCTGAAGTAAGTGGACGAATGTTCGTGAGTTGTTTTGGTGTTAAAGTAGTAGTATCTGCTACAGACATCTTATCCTTAACTACTCTTTCCATACGGCTTAAGCCAATACGGAATTGGTTTTGGATCAATTCACCTACTGTACGGATACGACGGTTACCAAGCATATCGATATCATCTGTTGAACCAACACCATCTAACATTGTCAATTCATAATTGTATAAAGCATACATATCACTAATTGTGATGGTATGTTTATTTTCTAATGGGTCATTACCAATAAGTTTTACAATATGACCATCAGCTTGCTTGATTTTGATTTCTTGTACACAAGCACCAATTAACCATACAACAACATTGTCCGCCTTTGTTGCTTCAGCGATAATTGCTTCTTGATTCGCTACAGAAACTGTAGCTGCCTTCTTTGTATTAGGAATATAACGTGGGCAGAGATATTCGCCATTTTCATCACAAAGATCTGCGCCTTTTTCGGTAACTCTACCAATGGTATATAAGCGAGAACCATAATTTAATACAGCAGATACATTGTCATTATTTACTGTTACTGGTTCAGCTACGATACCTGTATATACCGTTACCGCTTTAACTTCTTTCGCTAAAGCTTTAATATCTTCCATCGTTAAGACAGTACCTCTTTCGAGTGTCGTCTTATCTGTTTTACCATTAACATCATACGCAAGAATACGGCCCACTAATGCATGGCTATCTTCTGTATCTAATGTCGCAGTATTTGGATGAGATAATTCATGCATGTATGGTAAAGCTCTCTTGCAGATACCTTTATAAATATCTTCACGTAAAGCATTACGTGCATCTTTATCAATAATCGTATTCTTCTTGAAAATAACCTTACCATTAGCACCGATTAAATCTTCTGCTAAACGATTACCTTCCATACGATCAAGAATATTTAACTTTTTACGTGTCTTATAACGACCTGCTTTTGTTAAATCATATCTTCTATAATCAAAGAATTTCGCATCCATCAAAGTTTTAGAACCTTCAATAGTCGCAATTTCATCACTTCTTTGGTTAGAATATACCTCTAATAAAGCCTCATCTCTTGTTTCTGTTTTATCTGCCGCAAGAGTATTTCTAACTTCTTCATAATTGCCAAAGATAGAAGTATAAAGAAGCATGTAGTTATTCAAGAATGTCTTTGTATCTTCAGGTATAACTACATCGTTATAAACTTCAAAGTTCATTGCCTTCAAGAACTTCTTCATCTTTGTTGTATCAGCATCATTCTCAGCCTTTTCGTAATTGAGGGATAAACCGATAGCTTTAAAAAGAATGGAAGAAAGAACTTTTCTCTTACGGTCAATGGATACATTAATAATTCTACCTAGTGCCGCTTTCTTATCATCACTCATGAATTCTAACCATGTACCACGGCTAGGAATGAGTTCGCAATTATATGTATCTTTATCTGTACGTTCATCTGTTACAACATCAAAATATGCGCCAGGAGAACGAACGATTTGGGAAACGATAACACGCTCAGCACCATTAATAATAAATGTACCTGTAGGTGTCATCATCGGGAAATCACCTAAGAAAACCTTTTCCCACTTATCCATCATTTCACCAGAATCTGGATCCATGATTTCCAATTTCATATTTGCCCATAATGGTGCACTGTATGTGATTTCTCTATACATACATTCATTAAGGGAGTATTTTGGCTCATAAAACTCATAATCTAAGAATTTTAAACGAATATTACCCGCATAGTTTTCAATTGGATAAATGTCATTAAAAACTTCTTTAATACCTTCTCTTACGAACCACTCAAAAGCATCTGTTTGGATTTCCACCAAATCAGGAAGTGCAAGACT
>JAFVFM010000028.1 GCA_017475415.1 Solobacterium sp. | reverse complement strand
TGGGTACAGATACCTTCCAAAGAGAGTTGGAAAATGATCGTACAACTCAGCAACAAATCTTGAATGAAACATCTCATATGCGTGCACAGATGGATGATTATGAAGATAATTTAAATGAAATCAATGGTAAGGTATACCAAGCAAATCAATTGTCAAATATTATCTTAACAGTATTGCTTGTGGTACTGATTATTATCGCGCTTATTGTTGTATATTTAATCATTATTTCAAGAGGGGTATAGTATGAAAAAAATTAATATCGCAATTGATGGCCCAAGTGCTGCTGGTAAAAGTACAATTTCTAAAAAAGTCGCTAGTGAATTGGGTTATGTGCATTTAGATACTGGTGCAATGTATAGAACTTGCGCATATAAAGCATTACAACTTGGATTGGATTTAGAGGATGAAGAGAAAATCTGTAATGCTTTAGCCGGTACAAAAATTGAATTAACACCTGATGGTAAAGTATTTTTGGATGGCGAAGATGTATCTTTAGATATTCGAAAGGATGAAATATCAAAAGCTGCTAGTTTAGTTTCTAAGTTAAAAAGAGTAAGAGAAGATTTAGTTGCTCGCCAACAGAAGATAGCAGAAAACAAAGGCATTATCATGGATGGCCGTGATATTGGTACGGTTGTATTAAAAGACGCAGAATTAAAAATATATTTAACTGCTTCTGCTAAAGCACGTGCTGATCGTCGTTATAAACAAAATCAAGAAAATGGAATTCTTGATGCGACTTATGAAGAAATCTTAGCCGATATTGAACAAAGAGATTATCAAGATATGCACCGTGAGAATTCTCCATTTTGAATAGCAGATGATGCAGTTGTAGTAGATTCATCTGATTTGAGTATAGATGAAGTAGTTGAAATAATATTAAGTTATGCTAAACCATTAATTGAGGAGTAGACATTTGAAAACTGGAATAATCGCTATTGTAGGTAGGCCAAATGTAGGCAAATCAACAATATTCAATCGAATAGCGGGATCTCGTATTTCTATTATAGAAGATATCCCAGGTGTTACGCGTGATCGCATTTATGCAAAAGCAGAATGGACAGGCAATCTTTTTCGTGTGATTGATACAGGTGGCATAGAGCTTAAAGACCAGCCATACCAAGAAGAAATCCGTGCGCAAGTACAAATCGCAATGGATGAAGCAGATGTTATTTTAATGGTTGTTAATGGTAAAACAGGGATTACAGATGATGATTATTACATTGCTTCACTTCTTCAAAAACAAAATAAACCTATTGTATTAGCTGTAAATTTCATTGATGATCATACAAAGATGATGAATATTTATGAATTCTATAATTTAGGTATAGGTGATCCTATTCCTGTTTCTGGGATACATGGCATTGGTGTTGGCGATGTATTAGATGAATGCTTAAAGGTTATGCCAGAAGAAAAGGCTGAAGAAAAAGATGAAGGTATTCGCATTGCCGTAATAGGGGAACCAAATGTAGGTAAATCATCTTTAGTAAATGCTATATTAAATGAAGAGCGTTCTATTGTCTCTAATGTACAAGGTACAACTAGAGATTCAATTGATACGCCATTTCAATATTATGGTAAACCTTATATTATTGTAGATACTGCTGGTATTCGCAAAAGAGGTAAGGTATATGAATCTATAGAAAAATATTCCGTACTTAGAGCGATGACAGCTATTGAAAGGGCAGATGTAATTCTATTTCTAATTGATGGAGAAAAAGGAATTAGAGATCAAGATAAACATGTTGCAGGATATGCAGTTGAAGCAGGTAAGCCATTAATGATTGTGGTAAATAAATGGGATTTAATTGAAAAAGATGATAAGACAATGAATCGCTTTATTGAAGAAATTCGTGCTGAATTTGTATATTTATCCTATGCACCAATCCTTTTTATCTCTGCGAAAACAAAACAAAGAGTGAACACAATTATTCCTGAAGTAGATCGTATCTTTGAAAATAGTCAACGTAGAATTCAAACAAATATATTGAATGAAGTCATACAAGATGCGCAAATGGTTACACCATCACCTACTAAGAATGGTAAACGTTTCCGCATTTTCTATACAACGCAAGTTTCTACAAATCCACCAACTTTTGTATTCTCTTGTAATGAACCGAATTTAATTCATTTCTCCTATGAACGCTTTTTAGAAAACACATTACGTAGGGCTTTTGATTTTGAAGGAACACCAATACATTTTATTTATCGAAAAAAGATTAATGAATAAGCTTTCCAAAAGGAAGGCTTTTTTCATGAAAAAACCGATTATACTGTATAACCGGTTAATCATCTTTTTTCTTTTTTTCTTCGTTTGCAGCTTCTTGTTTTTTCTGCTCTTCTTCCTGCTTCTTTTTTTCTTCTTCCTGCTTCTTTTTTTCTTCTTCTGCTTTTTTCTTCTCTTCTTCTTGAGCACGAATCTTTGCTTCATATTCAGCATAAGAATAATAACCACCATTTGTACAACGTGTTTCTGTTGCACCTTTTGATGTATTAATGAAACCACAAGCTCTTAATTCACCATTATAGCCAGCTAATACACCAGTATAACTTGGGGTGGCAGAGGTGATGGTTGTAACTTTAACACCATTAATGTAAATATCTGCAGAATAACGATTACCACCACGTGTGAATAACCAACTCGTATCTGCTAAACAAGCACCTGTTTTCTTAATGTTATTTTTGGAATCGGATAAAGATATATCTTTTACGCCACCACTACAGCCGCCAGATACATTAGAACCCCAATTCTATGATAATGTTCCTCCAGCTGTGCCAACTGTGAAATAATTTAATGTATCTTCACCATTAGTATATTCATCTGCAGTTACCATAGGATTGTTTTCTATACCTGTTTGTGATACTTGAGAAGTTACTAGAGCACTTTGCGGCATCCAATTCTCAGGCATAACATGTGGTAATGTACCACGTACATAAGTAATATCTTGTACATCGGCAGGCTGTTGAACACCAGCTAATTGTTCTGGTGTGTAGATTTCTTCTTGTAAATCCAATAAGGAATTATGTATGCGACCAGGAATATTGAGATTGATTGTATAGTTATCTAAATAAGAAGGTTGACCAGCTTCTGCATAGTCATAACCCATCCATATCGCAGTTGTTAACATACTAGAAGAAGCGACAATCCATTTTTCTTTAGCAGCACCTTGCGGTATTCCATATTGCAAACCATCTGAGCCCCAGTCGGTTGTACCTGTTTTCGCATAAACAGGGAAGGAGTGTTTTAATTCATTTGAAAAGTTAAAGAAGTTTACATCTACATTATTCTTCATGAATTGTGTGATGAGATAGCTACTTCCTGATGATAATACTCTTCGATTTTGGTTTTTAGGATAGAAAACAGAACCATCAGACATAACAAGTCTTGTAATTGTATGAGGTTCATTATAAACACCTAAATTCATAATTGCGGCATGTGCGCCGGCATTTTGTTTTGGAGTGACAACGAAGTCGTTACCACCAATCGCTACAGATAAATGATAATTATCTACATTGACTCTACTTAATCCTAAGTTATTTAAGTAATCGACTACAGCATTTACACCAATTTTATTAGTGACTTTTTGTAAAGTTAAGATGGCAGGGATATTTAATGACATTGAGATTGCATCTTTAATATAAATATCTCCAACATAATTGTTTGTGGCATTCTCTAAGACTCTAGTTTCACCAGGATAGGTGATTGGTCTATCTTCTAATATTTCATCAGCTGAGAAGCCTAGATATTCAAAACCTAAAGCATAACTGATTATAGGTTTTAAGCTAGAACCAGGTTGTACAAATTGTTGAGTGGCACGGTTTAATAAGCGAGCACCACCTGTATAATTTCTACCACCACCTACACCAACGATGGTACCATCATGGTGATTCATAGATAGGATAGAGACTTGTAAACGATCATTGGTATAAGGAATACCGCTTTCGTCCGTTAATAAATATTCTATTCTTTCTTGTATTTCAGGAACTAAAGCAGTATAGATATCCATTCCTTTTAATACTGGATCATAGCCAGTTAATTCTTGTGCTTCTTGAATGACTACATCGATATAGGCTGGATAACTTGTTGTTTCGACTTTCATATTCTGTTCACCAACAAGTAAATCTTCAACACGAATTGAACGAGCTAATTTGTATTCTTTTTCTGTAATATAGCCATGATTTAACATGAGACGTAATACACCATTTCGTCTATTTGTAGCATCTTCTAGATAAGCATAAGGATTATATTGGTTAGGTAAATTTACGATTCCTGCTAATAAAGCAGATTCCGATAAATTCATTTCTCTTGCATGCTTATTGAAATAATATTGAGCTGCTTTTTCTAAGCCTCTAACACGAGCACCAAAGTTCAATTTATTTACATAAAGTTCAAATATTTCTTTTTTATTCAAATATTGTTCAAGCTCCATCGCGAGCCATATTTGTTGGGCCTTATATTCATAAGAAGCATCATAGCTTACGCTTTCGTCACCTGCATCAATGGTAAAGTAGGTATTTTTCACCAATTGCATAGTGAAGGTAGATCCACCTTGTGTATTGTGTCGAGCCAATGTTTCAACAGCAGCCATCGTAAAACGAGGAATATCGAAGCCATTATGTTCGAAATAACGTGAATCTTCGATGGATAAGAAGGCATCGACTAAGGACTCTGGACAGTCCTTATAACGAATATTCTCACGATAGTAAGTGCCTATTTCTGTAAGCAAATGCCCGCTACTATCATAGATTCTACTGGATTCTTCGCCAATAAAGTCACGTATTTGCAATTCGGGTTTTCCTTTTAATAATTTTGATGCATACTTAAGGGCATTAAAGCC
>JAFVFM010000027.1 GCA_017475415.1 Solobacterium sp. | reverse complement strand
TAACCTTATGCCATCCGATTCGTTTTTTCCGCTTTCGCCGCCTTCGCGTTTTGGCTTATTTCATCCATACGCTGTAGCCGAATCGGCTTTAGGGTATTCCAGCAATTCAAGTGTTAGAGGCTCGCCAACGCGAGCACTACGTACAGCTTTCGCTATACGCTTACCTGTAGCGCCTTATATCCCCATTGCTAAAGCAAGGGGTTTTACGACGCGGTTGATAATGATATAAGGAAGGAAAAAGATAGTAAGAATAATCAATATCCTTATAGAAAAAATCTAAAACACAGATAAAAATCGATACAACAAAGATTACAATACACATTTCCATTAGGCTAAAGCCTTTATTCAATTGTTGCCTGCCCATTAGCGATAACCAAATGATATTTTCCATCACATTGAATTTGTGCTTCAGTTAATAAGCCAGCTGAGATTAAATCCGCAACACTACTCGGATAATCTCCATATTCTAATTTGTATTGCAGAATAGCAGCATCTCCAACCTTCTCTAATGCCTTACAACCTTTTGATTGTACAATGCTCATTGTCTTTTGTATATTTGGCACAACAAGAAGAAAGAGCACCGAGATAATCAAGATGACAATCGTCATCTCTAACAAAGTAAAACCTTTTTTTCTATTTTGCATAACGCACATCCTCCTTACTCTTTATATAGAAAGAAAAAGTAGGAATTCCTTAAAATAATCATAAATTTTGTATGATTTGTAGTGGCAAAAGTAGAATTTGATAAAGAAAGAGAATCATTAAGGCAATTAAACTATAAGATATTACTTGTATACTTTTTGCATAAGCAGTCATTGTTCGTTCAATTTTATTCTGCACAAAACTTAGATATGTTTTTAATATTTCTTCACCTTCTAAGGATAAAGAACTTAATCGCAAGAAGCGTAATACTTCTTCATCAAGCATAGCTTCTTCAAATGCCTCTTGATAGGCTTTGCCTTCCATAAGTTGTAAATGAATGCATTCTGCCAAAAAAGAAAGAATAGGATGCATATTTAATTGATTGATTAAATCTAAGCTTTCTTTTGTAGATAAACCTTCTTGTATGCATAAAACATAAAGTTGAATGAATTGCTCACTATAGTATTTCACAAATAAAGAATGAGGAAAATAATGATAGATTCTTTGATATGATTTCACAATATTCTTAGGCCATAAAGAATAAGTGATATAACAAAACAAAATAAAACAACATAGGAAAAAGAAAGTAATTATGTAATTTAATATAGATACAAAATATTCTAAACTTGAATCCACTTGATGAAAGGACTTCACTAAATTTAGCATCATTGGTAATACAATTTGATTAAATAATAAGACAAAAATCATCATTACAAACAATAGTAGAATTGGATAAAAAAGTATTTTAAATATTTTTAACTTTCTCTTTTTATTCTTTTGTAATAAATCAATACAAAAAGCTAAAGTCTTATCGATGGGTAAAACCTTTACTATTGCCATACATATCTTTTGGTATTCTTTAGGTAAATAAGAAGAAAAAAATGATTCTAAATTTGTGCCTTCTTTAAAACAATCTTCCATTTTTTCTATTACAATATGATTCTTCTTTTCTTTGATTAAATTTAAGGATTCACTAATCGAAAAACCATTTTGGAGAAGGATGGATAGGGAAATGAGTGTTTCTTCATCAAGGTAATCGATACCCTTTTTGCGCCTCTTCAAGAAGGATGGTTTGCAACGATTTAAATTCTTTACTAAATGAACCTGTTTCAAAATAGTTACTTATTTCCTTTCTATCTGCAATTTCAAATACAGCCTTTTTTTGATTTCCCTTAACCAATAAACGTTGATTAATTATGGCAAATAAACATTCTTTTAAATGCGATGAATTAACCCCTAATTCCAATAATCTTTCAATTGTTGTATGCGCATTTTGACTATGGATACTCGTAAAAACTAAATGACCTGTTAATGCAGCACGTACTGCACTACTAGCTGCTATATCATCTCGTATCTCTCCTATCATTAGAATATCCGGATCATGACGCATAAGCTGTTTAATCCCATTAGCGTAGGTGAAATTCTGTTTTTCATTGATTTGTAATTGTACAAAATGTTCCTGTTCTACTTCTATAGGATCTTCTAAACTATAAATTTTTTTGTTTTGGATGGTTTTTAATATCGTATAAAGTGAAGTTGTCTTTCCTGAGCCAGTAGGCCCACTAAAAACGATCAAGCCTTCCTTCTGGCTCGCAAAATTACGAAAAAAATTTATCACATCTGCTTCTTTACATAATTCTTCTAAACTTAATTCTTGCTTTGTACTCAAAATACGTAAAACACCATTCAACATTTGTTGATTCGCCAATACCGCAAAACGCAAATGAATGATGTGTGTACCTAAATGCATAGAAAAGTGTCCTGTTTGTGGTACAAAATGATTTGAAATATCTAGATTCGCCTGATACAACAAATAACGAAATACTCTTATATCCTCCTTTTTTGGTGTAACTTGACGCATTTCATTATTCATTCGCATCTCAATTCGAATTTCTTCTTTTTGCGTGAAGACGCAAAAATGTATGTCGCTAACTCGATAGTCTAGCGCAACGCTTAAAATTTCTTCTAATCTATTTATGACTTCCATATCTATTATATAGAAGGAAAAATTTACTTTTCCGCAAAAAAAGTGAATTACATTAAGTTCATATACTTAAGTAATTCACTAATTGAATGATTATCTCCAAGTTGTCCAATTAAAAGCAACATTAGATGTTTCTGTAACTAAATAATAGAAGCCAGGTTCAGCTTCTGCTGTACCTTGGTAAACACCTGTTACATTTTCATCTATCATCTTAGCTACTTCTTTTTGTTGAAGATCCAATAATGTGAATTTAGCATAGCCTGGATCATATACTGTAGTTTCAATCCACAAATAGCCTAAAGCTAGATTTACTTGATAGATTACTACTTGTCCATCATTATATACATCCACAAATGGAGGTTGCGCGCCTGGATTTGTAATTTCTGTAGGTAAATCATAACGTTTAATTGTTGGGAAATCTGTTTGTCCTTCAATTGGTGCATCTTCTGTTTCTGGATTCATATCATCAGAGAATATATTTTCACCAAAATAGGCAATCGATGGTTTATTCTTATTTACAGTTACACCTTGTAATACAACATCAACTGTTACTACTTGAGGTTCTACATCTTCCTCACCTGAAGCAATTTCATATGTATATTGACC
>JAFVFM010000339.1 GCA_017475415.1 Solobacterium sp. | reverse complement strand
TTCTTGTGATTGCAGAATTGGAAAAGGAATTATTTCCCGAATCACCATGGAGTGTGGAAGAGTTTCTAAAAGAAAAGAATCTAAATCCTTTTTGTGAACTTTATGTAGAGGAAGAAGAGGGAATGATTCTTGGTTATTTGGATTTTTGGATTCTTTATGAACAAGCACAGATCGCAAATATAGCTGTTGCAAAGAAAGCACAAAGAAAAGGGATTGGAGCGAAATTCATTGATTTTGCGATAAATAAGGCGATACAAAAGAAATGTGAAACGATTTCTTTAGAAGTTCGTACAACGAATATTGCTGCGATTGCTTTATATGAAAAATTTGGTTTTGAAAATGTTGCGATAAGAAAACAATATTACGAAAATGGAGAGGATGCCTACTTGATGGTAAAGGCGATAGGAGGTTTTGAAGATGACGATGATCTTAGCGATTGAATCAAGTTGTGATGAAACAGCTTGTGCCATAGTAAAAGATGGAAAAGAAATATTAGCGAATATTGTCTCTAGCCAAATTAATGTGCATACCAAATTTGGTGGTGTAGTTCCTGAAGTGGCAAGTCGTATTCATGTAGAAAATATTTCGACAGTAATTATGGAGGCACTAGAAAAAGCCGATATCAAAATGGAAGAAATTGATGCCATCGCATATACATTAGGGCCAGGTTTGATAGGGTCTTTGCATGTAGGTGTACAAGCTGCTAAAACATTAGCTTGGCTCTATAATAAACCATTAGTACCAATTCATCATTTAACAGGGCATATTTATGCAAATGCCTTTGTGAGTGATTTACAATTTCCTTTATTAGCTTTAGTGATTTCTGGGGGCCATACGGAACTTGTATTGATGAAATCAGATTATGACTTTGAAATATTAGGTTCAACTAGAGATGATGCGATAGGGGAGGCTTATGATAAGGTGGCTAGAGTTTTAGGCCTGGGTTATCCAGGAGGTCCTAAAATCGACAAAATTGCGAAGGAAGGTAAAGCGAATTATCATCTGCCTAAACCTAAGGTAGATGGTGAATATGATTTCTCTTTTTCCGGATTGAAGACGGCTGTATTACAACTTATACAAAGGGAAAATAAAGCAGGTAGAGAAGTGAAAGTAGAAGATGTAGCTTGTAGCTTTCAAGAAACAGCCTTATCTATGTTAGTGGAAAAGACAAAAATGGCAGTATTAGAATATCAGCCAAAGATGTTGGTATTAGCAGGTGGTGTTGCAGCGAATTCTCGTTTAAGAGAAATGATGCAAGAAGCAGAAAAAGATTTTGAAGATACTAAACTAATCATACCGCCACTTTATTGTTGTACTGATAATGCTGCAATGATAGGGGCTAGTGGTTATATTGCCTATAAACATGGATTATTTGGTGATTTTGATGCTTCTGCAGATCCATCATTAGAGATGCCTAGAGATAATGTGAACTTCTCACAAAATGAGAATCATGATAACATATAGTCATTGGTGAAAATTATGGCAAATAAAACAATTCCAAATGCGACGCTACAAAGATATCCCTTATATCTAAAGGCGTTAAGAAAGTTAAAAATGGATGGTATAGAGCGAGTGATGTCAAATGAACTTGCGGAATTATTATCTATAGAATCTACAACGAT
>JAFVFM010000338.1 GCA_017475415.1 Solobacterium sp. | reverse complement strand
TTTTTATTCATAGGAATATCCTTTTATGAAAACGATTTCAATTCTAAAATGAGGATAGAAAAGGAGTCGTATATGTACTATATCGGAATAGATTTAGGCACATCATCTGTTAAATTACTTTTAGTAGATGAAGCAGGCACAATACATAATACAGTATCGAAAGAATATCCTTTGTCCTTTCCTCATGAAGGCTGGAATGAACAAAATCCAGAAGATTGGTGGAAGGAAACAGTAGAAGGATTAAAAGAATTAATCATTAATATTGATCCTAGTGAAGTAAAAGGTATTGGCTGTGGTGGGCAAATGCATGGTCTAGTGATATTAGATGAAAAGGATGAGGTTATTCGTCCTTGTATCTTATGGAATGATGGTAGAACAGATAAAGAAGTTGAATATCTAAATCATGAAATTGGTGAGGAAAGATTATCAGAACTAACTGCCAATATCGCCTTTGCGGGATTTACTGCGCCTAAGATTTTATGGTTAAAGAAGAATGAACCAGATCATTTTGAGCGCATAAAGAAGATTATGTTGCCTAAGGATTATATTAACTATAAGTTAACAGGTAGACATGTTACAGATTATTCTGACGCAAGTGGCATGTTGTTACTGGATGTAAAGAATAAATGTTGGTCTAAAGAGATGTGCTCTATTTGTGATATAGATGAATCTTTATTACCTGAATTACATGAAAGTTATGATGTAATTGGAGAAGTGAATCATGAAGCGTTAGAAATGTTAAAAGGCGTTTCTGTAGTAGCAGGTGCAGGTGATAATGCTGCAGCTGCAATTGGAACGGGAACAATTGGAGAAGGGAATTGTAATATCTCTTTAGGAACTTCTGGCACAATTTTTATTTCTTCTCATCATTTCCAAGTGGATGAAAATAATGCCTTACATAGTTTTGCGCATGCGGATGGCAATTACCATCTAATGGCTTGTATGTTAAGTGCTGCTTCTTGTAATAAATGGTTTGCGGAAGAAATCTTACATACAAAGGATTATGCAGGTGAACAAGAAAAAATTAAAGATGAGCAGTTAGGAAATAATAATATATATTTCTTACCTTATTTAATGGGGGAAAGAAGCCCAATTAATGATACAGATGCGCGTGGTTGCTTTGTGGGTATGGATATGCATAATCATCGGACAGATATGTATTTATCTGTATTAGAAGGGGTAGCTTTTGCGATTAGAGATTCTTTAGAAGTTGCAAAGAAATTAGGTTTGCATATTTGTAGCAGCAAAGTTTGTGGCGGTGGTGCAAAGAGTCCTTTATGGTTAAAGATTATTTCTAATGTATTAAATATCCAATTAGAAATACCAATTAGTGAAGAAGGACCTGGCTATGGT
This sequence comes from Solobacterium sp., assembly GCA_017475415.1. GTDB lineage: Bacteria > Bacillota_I > Bacilli_A > Erysipelotrichales > Erysipelotrichaceae > Bulleidia. Next base: position 2,772 of record JAFVFM010000338.1, on the reverse strand, counting down.
GGAGCGATGCTGGCGATGGTTGGTTGTAAAGCTTATGAATCAATTGAAGAATGTTGTGAAAAGTTGATTCATACAAAAAGCATAATTGAGCCTGATGTAATCATTGCGAAACGCTATGAAGAAAAATATCAAAAATTTAGAAAGATATATCCGGCAATGAAGGATTTATTTAAAGAAATAAGAGAAATGTAGGGATGAAAAAGGAGGAAAAAAGATGAGTGAAATTTTTAAGAACATTCCTGAAATTAAATTTGAAGGGAAAGACAGTACAAATCCATTAGCGTTTAAGCATTATGATGCAGATCGCGTTATTATGGGTAAGAAGATGAGTGAGCATTTACCATTCGCAATGGCATGGTGGCATAATTTATGTGCAACAGGTACAGATATGTTTGGTAGTGGCACTGCGGATAAATCATTTGGTACAGAAAAAGGAACAATGGAACATGCGAAGGCTAAGGTGGATGCTGGTTTTGAATTCATGCAAAAATTAGGTATTAAATATTTCTGTTTCCATGATGTGGATTTAGTACCAGAAGCTGAGGATATTAAAGAAACAAATAGAAGATTAGATGAAATCAGTGACTATATTTTAGAAAAGATGAAGGGTACAGATATTAAGTGTTTATGGGGAACTGCGAATATGTTCTCTAATCCTAGATTCATGAATGGTGCTGGTTCAACAAATAGTGTTGATGTATATGCCTTCGCTGCAGCACAAATAAAGAAAGCCTTAGATTTAACTGTTAAATTAGGCGGTAGAGGTTATGTTTTCTGGGGTGGTAGAGAAGGTTATGAAACATTATTAAATACTGATGTTAAATTCGAACAAGAAAATATCGCTAAATTAATGCATATGGCAGTGGACTATGGTAGAAGTATTGGCTTTGAAGGTGACTTCTATATTGAACCTAAACCAAAAGAACCAATGAAACACCAATATGACTTTGATGCTGCTACAGCAATTGGCTTCTTAAGACAATATGGTTTGGATAAAGATTTCAAAATGAATATTGAAGCTAACCATGCAACACTTGCTGGACATACTTTCCAACATGATTTACGTATTAGTGCAATTAATGGCATGCTTGGATCAATTGACGCAAACCAAGGTGATACATTATTAGGTTGGGATACAGATGAATTCCCATTCGATGTCTATGAAGCAACGAAATGTATGTATGAAGTATTAAAGAACGGTGGCTTAACAGGTGGCTTAAATTTCGATAGTAAAAATAGACGTCCTTCTTATACAGTAGAAGATATGTTCTATGCCTTCATTCTTGGTATGGATACATTTGCCTTAGGCTTAATCAAAGCTGCTGAATTAATTGAAGATGGTAGAATTGATGAATTTGTGAAAGAAAAATATTCTTCTTGGAATACAGAAATTGGACAAAAGATTAGGAATAATAAAACAACATTAGAAGAATTATTCCATTATGCAGAAGAAATTGGTGCTCCTGAATTACCAGGTAGCGGTAGACAAGAATATTTAGAAGCAGTATTCAACAATATCCTTTTTAAATAATTGCAAAACATTTTTTGCATAATTTGACAGAGAAACAGCATATATTACGGTATATGCAGATAGAAGAAGATATAGAATTAGGCTTGGATCAAAGAAGGCTAATTGAAAATGAAGGATATTGATGGTAATCCATTTGCGATGGTGGAATATAAAGAGGAATCTAATAGTTAAGGAAATCTTAGCTATTTTTGATAGGGAATTTCTAGATTTAGCTTCTATATATAGTATGGAGGTGAAGGGATGATTAAAGAAATGCCAAGTCAAGAAAAGCCTAGAGAAAAGGCTCTTTTATATGGTTTGAGAAGCCTAAGCAATAGAGAATTATTAGCTTTAATCTTGCGTAATGGAATAGAGGGAAAATCCGTATTAGAAGTAGCAGATGAATTACTACAAAAAAATGGTGGTATGGCAGGTATCGCTAGGGCAACGCGCCAACAATTGAAAAGCTGTAAAGGAGTAAGTGATATTAAAGCCTTAGAAATCATGAGTTGTTTTGAAATAGCGAGAAGAAGTGTTTTAGAGCCAATTTATGATACTGATGTTATTGCGAATGTAGATTCTTTAGTCTATTGGTTGAAATTAGAATTAGGTCATAATCTACAAGAAGAATTTATGGTTGTATATTTAGATGCAGGTTTACATGTATTAAATTATCGAATACTCTTTCGTGGAAGCTTGAATATGAGTGCTGTTTTTCCTAGAGAAATCTTTAAGGAAGCCTTACTCTTAAATAGCAGCAATATCATCTTAGTGCATAACCATCCAGGTGGAACAATTCAACCAAGTGAAGCTGACCGCGCTGTAACAAATAGGTTATGTGAAATAGCGAAATTAATGGATATTCATATCGTCGATCATATTATTGTTTCTAATCATGATTATTTATCTTTTGCGCATAGCGGTTTATTGTAGTTTTCTTCAAGAAAAGTGATGGAGCATTTGGTATAATAAAGCAATGAAGAAGTTAAAAATATACATTGTTTTATTCTCTCTTTGCGTAAGCTTAATCAGCGGTTGTGGCACCATACGTGGAGGGATTTTATATACTATCTATCCAATAGGTTTTGTCTTAGATCGTATCGGTGGGCCTTATGTGACAAAAGAAACAATACAAGATGATGTTATGATACAAAGTGCCTCAGCCAAAGAGAATCTAAAAGAATTGTTGGAAAAATATAGCGTCTTTTTTCATGTTGGTACGGTTGAGCCATACTTAACAGTACATATGGATGAAATTAAGG
>JAFVFM010000337.1 GCA_017475415.1 Solobacterium sp. | reverse complement strand
TACTTTTCCATCTTTTACTTGGTTTTGAATTGTTTGAATTTGTTCATGAATAAATGCTTCTGCTTGTGATAATGTTGTAATTCTTTCCATTGTTTCCGGTCTAATTGTTTCCATAATCCCTATACCTTTCTTGCTTCTTCTATTGCTTGCCTCATGCCTTCTTCTGGTATATAACCTGGTACATAACCTAAGAATTCACCATCAGGCTTAATGATAAAACTTGTTGGATATCCAGATATACCAAATTCACGTGTCACTTGTAAGGACGAATCATAAAGAATAGTCATATCATATCCTTTATCACTCATATATTGTTCAATATACTCTATATTTCCTTCACTACCAACATTCGGAGTCGCAATAAGTAGAACTTCTACATTTTCTTCTGTTTCTTTTATTTTCTGTAAAATAGGTAGTTCTTGATTACAATAGCCACACCATGTACCAAAGAAATTCAGAATGATTGTTTTTCCTTTATAGTCTACTAATTTTATATCTTCACCTTTTGCATTTTTTAAAGTAAAACCATATTGTTCGATTGCTGGTAAATCTTCTGTACCACTATTACTTTCACTACCTTCCCCTTCACTTATACCTGAAGCTATTTGTTCCGTTTGGTTTATGCCTTCTAGAATATGTATTCTTTGGAAGGCAGTTGTTAACATATATACGCCCATTACAGCAACAATTGCCCCACCTACTATAGAAGCATAACGTGTAAAATGCCTATTTCTTTTTAGGAAATTCAAAATTGTTGTCGTAAATAAACCCAAAATAATAAACATGAGCATAAAGCCTATCGCATAGGCTGCAATATAAATCCATCCCGATAAAGCATCAACAGAAGAAGCCATGATGATGGCGTTTGCCAACATTGGGCCAATGCAAGGACTCCAAGCAAAGCTAAAGAAAAAACCCATTAACCATGCTTTAAAGAAAGTCATCTTTCCTTCTGTATTAATTTGTTTTTGGTATGTCTTTTCTAAAAAGGGAATCTCAATGATGTGCAATGTGGATAAACCCATAAGCAGTAATAACATGCCACCTATAATCGAAAAGATAAGTTGATTTTGTTGGAAGAAATTCCGTATTACCCCTGCTCCTAGACCTGCAAGAATAAATACAACACTTATTCCTAATACAAAGCCAAAAGTTAGACGCATGGTTTTCGCCCGCGCATAAGTAATATTCCCATCAGCATCGACTCTTTGCGCATCTTTGGTTAGATAGGCCATATATAAAGGAACGAGTGGTAGAATACATGGCGAAAAGAAAGAGGCAACACCTTCCACAAATAATGCGATAATCGTACTGATACTTTCCATAAATTAAATTACTCCTATTAGGCTTAATAATAATACAAGTATACCTAAGGCAATACGATAAATGCCAAAAATTTTGAAATCATGATTGCGAATATATTCCATTAGTTTACGTATTACCGCTATCGAGACAAAGAAGGATATCGCAAAACCTACCATTAATATCACAAAGCTACCACCTGTTAACTCAGCACCTTTGATTACATATTTTACAATCTTTAATGCGCTAGCCCCAAACATAACTGGTATTGCTAAGAAGAATGAATATTCAGCTGCTGTTTTACGATTAAAGCCTAATAATGTTGCGCCTAATATTGTACTTCCCGAGCGACTTGTACCTGGTATTAATGCCAAAGCTTGAAATATGCCTACACCTAATGCATCTTTAATCGTAATATGGCCAGTTGCTGTAATACGATATTTACGTTCCTTATTTTCCATCCAAATAAATAGGACACCATAAATAATTAATGTTAAACCAATTACCCAAGAAGCATTTAATACGGAATCAATTAAATCTTCAAATAATAAACCTAATATGCCAGCAGGAATACAGCCTACAACAACCATGAACCATAAGCGCATGATATAGTTTTGTTTCTTTGGACTATTGCCTTCACGAAATGGCCATAATCTATTCCAAAATAAAACAAGTACAGCTAGAATACTGCCAAATTGAATAACTACTTTATACATATCCCAAAATGCTTGATTACTTGCAGGATCACTAAATACATGTAGTGGCATAAATTCTGTCATCAAAATTAAATGGCCAGTGCTACTAATTGGCAACCATTCTGTTATACCTTGTACAATTCCATATATTACGGATTTCAATAATTCCCATATAAATTCCATATATTTCCACCTTTTTTCTCTTTGCAATTATAGCACAACACTGAACCTTTTCTTTATACATCCTCCTCTTCATTCCCTAGTCCATAATAAAGTAATTCATTATATTTGCGATTATAGTATTCAGCCGTTTTCTTTTTTACCCACCTTTCCCTATCATCCATAATCGCTAACATTTCATCTACTACATCTTCTG
>JAFVFM010000336.1 GCA_017475415.1 Solobacterium sp. | reverse complement strand
CCATGTATCCACGTATTGTTACTATTGCTAAATTAGAAGACAAAATAGATAAGCATATCTTTTATTTTTGTAGTATCCATTTAGACCATTTATTTCCCTTTGTCCGTAAACAACAAATCGAAATTCTCCTTCAACAACTATTACCCCTTTCTACTCATTACCCTTTACTGTGTGCTGGTGATTTTAACGCAAATAGGAAAGAAGAAAGCATTCAACTTATTTCTAAACATTACCAAGATGCTGTTGAAGATTCACTCGGTTCAACATTATTAGGAAAAATAGGCTCTAAGCGTTACCAGAATTATCCTATCGATCATATTTTTTACACTTCTCACTTTCAGCTTTTAGACACCAAAAAAATAGATACCCCATTCGAGGGCATCTATCCTTCTGATCATTATCCACTTCTTGCCAAAGTCAATCTTATTCTTTAATTAATACAGCAACTTCATATGGACCTAGCTGTTGATTATATATTTCTTTATCCACATTCGACAACAACATTCGATATCCATCAAATGCCTCATCTAAGTGAATATTCTCTTTGTAGAAATTCGCTAAAACAATGATTTCTTCATCCTTTAATTTACGCTTATAAGCGAATAAAGAAGGATGGTTTTCATATAGAGGTTCATATATACCATCTTGTATAAGAGGCATCTTTTTACGTAATTGTATAAGTTGTTTATAGTAAGCTAGAATTGAATGTTCATCCATTCTTTCTTCTTCTACATTGATTTCATTATAATTCGCATTTACTTTTAGCCATGGCTTGCCACTTGTAAATCCGGCATTTTCTTCCCTAGTCCACTGCATTGGTGTACGCGCATTATCTCTACTTCTTTCTTGAAGAATCGCATAGATTTCCTCTTCTTTTTTTCCTTCTTCTTTCATAATAGAGAAGTAATTTCTGCTTTCTACATCAACATAGTCATCAATGTGATGGAAGTAGGCATTCGTCATACCGATTTCTTCTCCTTGGAAGATATATGGTGTACCACGCATCAAATGCATAATCGTAGCCAACATTGTTGCGCTTTCTTTACGATATACTTGATCATCCCCAAAACGAGATACAGAACGAGGTTGATCATGATTATTGAGGAATAAGGCATTCCATGCATCATTTTCTTGCATGCCTATTTGCCATGAATTCAATATAGACTTCAATAATGGAAAATCTACTTCCTGTAACTCCCATTTCTTTTGGTTATGATAATCTACTTTTAAATGATGGAAAGAGAATACCATACTTAATTCATGGGCATCGAAACCTGCATATTTCACACAATTCTCGATTGAGGTAGAACTCATTTCTCCAACCGTTATAATGGAAGGATCTTTACCAAAGCTATTTTCATTCAATTCCTTTAAATATTCATGAACATGTGGACCATCTGTATAAAATTGTCTTCCATCAAATAGGTTAGGATCATCCTCTTCAACATTTGCTTTAGAGATTAGATTAACAACGTCAAAGCGGAATCCCTTTACTCCCTTATTCATCCAAAAGCGTACTATATCTGCACACTCTCTTCTCACTTCGGGATTATCCCAATTTAAATCAGCCTGTGTTACATCATATAAATGCAAATACCATTTATTTATACTAGGCACATATTGCCAAGCTGGGCCACCAAATTTCGACTGCCAATTTGTGATTGGCTTATCTGGACTACCATCCCTAAAGAAATAATAATCTTGATATTTCTTTTCTCCTTTTAAGGCTCTTTGAAACCACTCATGTTCTGTAGAAGTATGGTTAAATACCATATCGAGCATAATTGTCATATCGCGACGATTTGCCTCTTTTATGAGTGACTCAAAATCGGCCATAGTACCATAACGTGGATCAATTTCACGATAATTCGCTACATCATAACCATTATCTTTTTGTGGAGAAAGCGTCATTGGATTTAACCAAAGACAATCCACACCTAATTCTTTTAAATAATCTAAACGCGAAATTATACCTTGTATATCGCCCCAGCCATCCCCATTAGAATCTTGGAAAGACTTTGGATAAATTTGATATATGACCTTGTTTTTAAAACTCATAAACTGCCTTTCTATGCTCCAAGTTTAATTACGCCACTTTCTTTTGCGTTTACATTCCCCTTCTTTACTACTTCTACTGTAGTACCATCTGTAAAGACAATTGGTGTTACTGTTGGTTTACCTTGTTTTTGAATATAATCCAAGTCTACTTCTACCAATAAATCACCTTGATTTACATGATCCCCCTGTTTAACATGGCTTTTAAACCCTTTGCCTTCTAATTCTACTGTATCCATACCAATATGAATCAATATTTCTTTACCATTATCCGCTTTTAAACCATAAGCATGTCCTGTAGGGAAAGCAACGGTAACTTCTGCAGAATATGGTGCATAGATTTTACCATCGCTAGGTTCAATCGCGAAGCCATCACCCATTAACTTTTGAGAGAATACTTGATCTTCAACTTCTGTAATATCCATCACCTTACCTGTTACAGGAGTAACAAATACTTCATCTGTGTTTACTGCAGAAGCTTTTGTGTTTGTAGTAGTTTCTTCTACAACATCATCTTCATATAATTCACCTGTTTCAGGATTAATCTTTTTCTTACCAATCATTACGGTTAAGACAAATGGAACAACCAAGGCAATTAACATTGCAATAGCGAAGATAATCATATATTGAGGGAAGATGGAAATAATACCAGGTAAGCCACCTACACCAATAGAAGCTGCTGTTACACCAAATAATGTAGAAACAATAGCTGCTAAGCAAGAACCAATCATTGCACTATAGAATGGAAATTGATATTTCAAGTTGATACCAAACATAGCTGGTTCTGTTACACCTAACCAACAAGAAATCATTGATGGATAGTTTACTTCTTGCGCCTTAGTATTCTTCTTTTGTAGATAAGCCATACCTGCAACAGAAGCACCTTGAGCAATATTGGATAAAGCAATCATAGGCCATAACATTGTACCACCTGTAGATTGAATCAATTGTAAGTCAATCGCATTGGACATATGGTGTAAACCGGTAATAACAAGTGGTGCATAGAAGAAACCAAATACAGCACCAAATAATACTCTAAAGTTACCAGAGATACCTGCCATAACGAAGGCGGAAATCCATTCGCCAACCTTCCAACCAATTGGGCCTAATACGAAGTGAGCTGCCATTACTGCTAATAATAAGGAGCAGAATGGAACTAAAATCATTTGTACAACTTGTGGAACAATACGCTTAAAGAATTTTTCTAAATAAGCTAATGTGAAGGCTGCTAAAATAGCCGGAATAACTTGTGCTTGATAACCAATCATGCGGAATGAGGCAAAGCCAAAATTCCATACATAATTTGGTGCCCAAGCATCACTAGCCATACCACTTACACCATAAGCGTTAACCAATTGGCCAGAGATAAGTGTTAAACCAAGTACTATACCAAGCATTGGTGTACCGCCCATTTTTCTTTGTACAGACCAACAAATACCTACTGGAATACCTGTATGGAATACCGCTTCACCAATAATCCATAAGAATTTATCTAAACCAGCTAAGAAAGTACCATCCTGTAAAACAACGGCAGTTTCTAAAATGTTTCTGAAACCTAAAATCAAACCACCACAGATAATTGCTGGAATTAATGGCGCAAATATTTCCGCAATATTTGACATAGCTTTTTGAATAGGTGTTCGATTATCCTTAGCAACGCTCTTCGCTGCTTCTTTTGAAACACCTTCAATGCCTGAAATAGCAGTGAATTCTTTATAGAAATCAGCTACTTCATTTCCAATAATTACTTGGAATTGTCCTGCTTGTGTGAATGTACCCTTCGCACTTGGCAAGGATTCAATCTTTTTTACATCCGCTTTCTTAGGGTCAGCTAATACAAAGCGCATTCTTGTTACACAGTGTGTAACAGCATTGATGTTCTCTTTACCACCAACATACTCTAAGAGTTTTGTTGCATCATCTTGGAACTTTCCCATGTCTTTATCCTCCTACTTGTTTAAACATGTTACACACTCACTATAATAAACTTGTTTAAACATGTCAACTCTATTTCCTAAATTTGTTTAAACATGTTAGAATACAATAAAGAGTTAGCTATGACAAAATACGAACCAATTTATAAAAAAATAAAAAATGATATCGAAAGCGGCAAGTATAAACGTGGAGATTATCTCCCTTCCGAAAAGGAATATACAGAATATTTTTCCTGTACGAGAAATACAGTACGAAGAGCCCTTTCCCTTTTAACAAATGAAGCCTATATCATTCCTCAACATGGTAAGGGTGTGCAAGTCATCTATTCCGCAAATGAAGATCGCAATATTTTTACTGTAGGTGGTATTGAAAGCTTTGCTGAAGCCATACAACGCAATAAACAAAAAGTCGAAACAAAAATCGCTTGTTTTAAAGAAATCATCGTCGATGAAGAAATCAGTTTACTAAGTGGCTTCGATGTAGGAACAGAAATCTTTTATATAGAGCGTTTACGTTACTTTAACCAAAAAGCCATCATCCTCGATAAAAACTATTTTTTAAAAGAAGAAATGCCTAATCTCACAAAAGAGATAGCCAAAAAATCTATCTATCATTATTTAGAAAATGAATTACATATGTCGATTACCAATAGTAGAAGACGTGTAACTGCAGAAGATGCCACAAAACAAGATCTAAAATTACTCGATTTAGAAAAATACAAATATGTTCTAGTGGTAAGTGGACAAGTATTCAATACAAAAGGAATTATGTTTGAATATACCCAAAGTAGGCATAGACCTGATTATGTATGCTTTATTGAATCTGCAGTGCGACAGAATATATAAAAGCCAACCGAGACTTATTTATCCCGATTGGCTTTTTTATCTATTCTTTTTTTACTGTTAATTATTTAGCATAATCTACAGCAGCTTGACCAGCGATTTGGCCAAAGACAATAATATCAGCTACTGCATTACCACCTAAACGGTTAGCACCATG
>JAFVFM010000335.1 GCA_017475415.1 Solobacterium sp. | reverse complement strand
TAGTTGTCTTTGCAGTATTGCTACAAGCCACTAAGCCAGTAGTTCAGGCTATTACTGCAACGCTCTTTATTACTTTATTGTTCATATGTATTTCTTCCTTTCTTGCATCTTACTTGATGCAATTTTAGAATACAAAGCGAATATGAACTTTATCTGAACATAAGGTGGAAAGTTTCCGAAAAAAAGATGGTTTCCCATCTTAGTCGCCATATGGCTGTGTTTTATCTTCTTCAAAATACTTTTCTGATAATTCTTTTAATTTGCCACTAGATTGTAATTCAGCAATTGTAGCGTTAACTTCAGCCATTAATGTATCATTATCACCACCCTTTACAAATGGGATAGCCATATATGTGCTTGTTTCATCTACTACTTTAAAATTACCACCATGTGTCTTCATGTAATCTTGGTAAGAAGCATCTGAGTTAATTGTTGCGTCAACCTGTTCATTTGCGAGCATTTCTAATGTTTGATCTAATGTTTCAACGCCTTCTACTGTAGCACCATAGCTTTCACCGATTTCCATATAGGTTGAACCAATAGAATTCGCTGTCTTTTTACCATCTAAATCTTCAAATTGAGTAATTGCTTCTTCATCATCTCTTACAATAAGAACAGCCTTATCATAGAGGTAAGCATCAGAGAAATCATAAGTCTTCTTACGGTCTTCTGTAACATCTACACCATTGATGACTAAGTCAATTGTATCGGCATCTAAACCTAAGAATAAATTATCCCAAGGTGTTGGTGTAACTACCAACTCCACACCTAGGTGATCTGCAATAGCTTGGCCAATTTCCACGTCATACCCAACAATTTTACCGTCTTCTTCAAAAGAGAACGGTTGCCAGTTACCTTCTAAACCAACTCTTAATTGACCAGCTTCTTTAATACGCGCTAAGTGATCCTTTTCTTCTGTACTTGATGCTTCATTTGTACTAGCACTCTCATTTGAGCTTGTGTTAGCACTATTGCCACAGGCAACAAGAGCAAGTGTTGCTGTAGCGATAAATAACTTCTTCATATTCATTTTTCTTTCCTCCTCTTATAATCCACTGCGATGACTTTCCAACCGCAGGAATTCTCTTGTTCGTTCATGTTTTGGATGTGCAAATATTTCTTGTGAAGAATTCTCTTCTACAATTACACCTTCTTCCATAAAAATGACTTTATTGGATACATTCTTTGCAAAATCCATTTCATGTGTTACCACAATCATCGTCATTCCTTCTTGGGCTAATTCCTTCATTACTTCTAATACCTCGCCAATTAATTCAGGATCCAAAGCTGAAGTAGGTTCATCAAAGTAAATGATTTTCGGATTAGAAGCTAAGGCTCTAGCAATGGCGATACGCTGTTGTTGACCACCTGATAATTGATGAGGATAATGATGTGAACGTTCTTTCAAACCAACTCTTTCTAACATCTTCATCCCTATTTCATTAGCTTCACTTTTTTTGAACTTACGTGCTACCGTTAAGCCTAAAGTCACATTTTCTAATGCTGTTTTGTTTTTAAAGAGATTGTAGTTTTGAAACACAAAGCCTGTTTCAGAATGAATAGCGGCAATATCCTTTTTTGTGGTATGCGCTAAATCATAGGTCTTGCCATCAAAGATAAGGGTCCCTTCATCAGCAGTTTCTAGATAATTAATGCAACGTAATAATGTCGTTTTTCCTGAACCACTAGGCCCTAATATCGCTACAACATCACCTTTTTCCACCGTTAAGCTAACACCATTAAGTACATTTAAATCACCAAATTGTTTATGTATATTCTTCACTTCCAATAATGCCATTAGCGATTCACCCCATACATATCTAATTTCTTTTCTCCATAACGTTGTAACCAACTCAATACAGTAGAAAATAATAAGTAAATTAATGCAACCTCTACATACAAAAGCATAAATTGATATGTCTTACCAGCTATACGTTTAGTTGCCATAAACATTTCTGCATAAGTAATATTCGAAGCTAAGGATGTATCTTTAACCATGCTAATTAAGGCATTGCCTAAGGAAGGAAAAGCTACACGGAAGGCTTGTGGTAAAACCACATGCCACATAATTTGTGCATAATTCATCCCCACACAATAACCAGCTTCAATTTGCCCTATTGGCACAGCCTCCAAGGCCCCACGCATTGTTTCTGCACAATATGCGCCTTCATTTAAGGTGAATACTAATACTGCTGCGGGAAATGCAGCAATTTTAATGCCTATTGAATTCAAGCCATAAAAGCCAATCGCGAGTTGTACCATTAGTGGTGTGCCACGAATAATCCAAATATAAAAACGGCATATTTGACTCAAAATTGGTACTTTCGCATATTGAATCATCGCTACAATAACCGCTACCACAATCGATAAGGCAAAGGCTACAATCGTTAATGGTAAAGTCATTTTTAAGCCAGGTATTAATATTTTCCAAAAGGAATCCAAAAATAATTCCCACTGTTCAGCTGCACTCATATTTTCACCTTTTATAACGCAAGTATATTAGACGATAACTTATATTTTTACAACTATTTTGCCCTACAGAAATAGATAAATGTTATAATTTTTTATCATGAAGCACAAAAAAAGATTACGTAAAATTGTCGCACTATTATTAGCTTTGATGTTGTTATTATCTTCATTTTTACAATTGCTTGCCCAAAAAGAAATGATAGAAATACGCACCTATGAAGACTTATTATCCATAGAAAAGAATCCAAATGGCTATTATATCCTACAAAACGATATCGATTTAGAAGGTAAATCTTGGACTCCCTTCCCTTTTTCAGGCACATTAAACGGGAATCATCATGCCCTTTTAAATCTAAAGATAGAAAACATAGGTAAGGAAACACATCTTACATATGATGGTAATTATAAAACATATGATACCCAATTTAGTGGCTTATTTTCCCATATTGAAAATGCCGATATACGCCATTTATCCTTCTATAATGTAGATATAGTACTAACTACAGATACACCTACTTATGTTGGAACTATTGCTGGCTATAATGAAAACTCGACCATACAAGATTGTCATATAGAAGGTAGAATCGAATTACACAATCGTAGTGCAGCCCATGGTATAGGTGGTATTTGTGGACAGT
>JAFVFM010000334.1 GCA_017475415.1 Solobacterium sp. | reverse complement strand
GATATTTAATGGATGAAGAAGAGATGAAAAAGTATTATGCAGAAGAAGACTTATTACAGACAAAGGAAATCATAGATTCTTGTTATTCCCACTATGTATTTGAACAATCAAATTTACCTAAACCTACCTTTGTTGGGCAAGCAGATAGTAAACAATACCTACAAAAGCTATGTGAAATTGGTTTGAAGAAACGTTTAAATCAAAAGATAAATTCGGTTTATACAAAGCGCTTAGAAAAGGAATTAGCAGTCATATTTCAAAAGCATTTTGAAGATTACTTTTTAATTGTTTATGACATGATACGCTTTGCCAAAAAGGAAAAGGATATTTTAGTTGGCTCTGGTAGAGGCAGTGCTACAGGTTCTTTAGTTTCTTATTGTTTAGGAATTACCAATATTGATCCTATCGAACATAATCTATTATTTGAACGTTTTTTAAATGCGCAAAGAACATCTATGCCGGATATCGATATTGATATACAAAGTAATCGAGCGGATGAACTATTTCACTATTTAAAAGAAAAATATGGCGAAGAATATGTATGTAATTCTATTGCTTTTACTACATTTAAAGTAAAAAGTGCCTTGCAACAAGCTTCGAAATGTTATCGGGTTAACGAAGATCTTTTCAAACGATTAACTAGAGCCATGGTTCCTTCATTAACGAATCAAGAGAATCCAAAATTAATCGATTATTTAAGAATAAAAGAAGTAAAAGATGTATTGATGCAATATCCTATATTACAAAAGATCTATGATGCAGCTATGCAAATAGAAGACTTACCTCAAGCATATGTGATTACTAGCCAAAGTGCGGTGATATCGGATCGTAAGGTAGAGGATGTTGTTCCTTTATTAATGGATAAAGATATGATTGTTAGTCAATATGCAAAGGATTATTTGGAGCAATTTGGCCTAATTAAAATGGACTTATTAAAGGTAACAACTTTAGATTTACTGGATGCTATGCGTAAAGAAATCTTAAAGATTGAGCCATCTTTTCAATATGAAAAAATACCAGATAATGATGAATTGGTATTTGCGGAATTCTCACGTGGAGAAACAAGTGGTATTTTCCAATTAAATAAAGAGGCAAACAAAAGAATTTTGCGTTTAGTTAAGCCTAATCATTTTAGTGAATTAGCAAATGTATTAGCTTTGATTCGTCCCGCAGTAAAAGGCCTAGTTGATCAATATGTGAAGAATAAAGCAAACCCTACAGCAATTATTTATCCTAATGCTGACTTTGAAAGCTTTATGAAAGATACATATGGCGTTATGATTTACCAAGAACAAGCTATGTTAGCTTCTGTTTATGCAGGTGGATTTACCTTATTAGAAGCGGATAATTTGCGTTCGGCTTTTAAAAAGAAGGATAAAGAAACGATTGAAAATATGCGTATGCGATTTATGGATGGTGCTAAGGCACGCTCCTTAAATGAAGTAGAAGCAGGTAAATTATTCGAAGAAATCAAAGCCTTCGCTTCATATGGCTTTAATAAAGCTCATGCGGTAGCCTATGCTTTAATTGCTTATCGTTTAGTTTATATACGTATACATTATCCATTAGTTTATTACAAAGTTCGTTTGGATGAAGAAAAACAAGGTATAGACGCCTTTATTTATATTGAAGAAGCAAAACGAAGAGGAATATCTATCCGGTTACCTCATGTAAATGAACCTAGAATTCATTATGAAATCGAAGGGAAATCTTTATGTATACCTTTAACACGCATAAAAAACATTAGTGAAAAAGATGCTTTAGCGATACAAGAAGATTATGAAATGAATGGTCCATATAGTAGCTATTTTGATTTTGTGGCTAGAATCTTGTTATACCCTGGATTTGATGAAACGACCATTGAAAATCTGATTTATGCTGGAGCACTAGATGGTTTTGGCTTTAATCGTGAAACCATGGCTCATAATATCCATGCAGTACTACAGTATGCTAATTTAACCCATATTCTTGTAGATGGAAAAAAGGTGATAAATAAGAATTTAGTAACAGAGCCAATGTTAACAAAGATTGTTATGGATAAACAGAATACTACTCTAAAACAAAAAGAAGTATTAGGTTTTGTATTAGATGAAGATTTGTTGATCAGTATGCGTAAAGAAAAGGGGATAACGGTTCCTCGATTAATTGAAATAAAAGATGTTTATCATCCAATGATTAAGGGTTTTGCACGTGTGGATGATATTTATTTATTTCAAAGAAAATATAATGAAACAATGGCTTCTCTTACGATAGCAGATGAAACGTATTCTTTAAAATTATCTTTATTACCTGAACAATATCGGTCACTGAAAGATACATTAAGAAATGGAGTCTATATCCTATTTGATGGTAAAATAGAAAAAGAAAATATGATTTATGCTAGAAAGATAAAGGTTTTGGAATAATAAAATGAATAAAGTATTGATTGTAGATGATGAAAAGAATATACGTGAAGTTGTGCGTGAATATTGTGAACTAAATCATTATGAAGTAATGGAAGCTAATGATGGTACTGAAGCACTTTCTTTACTTACGCAACATACTTTTTCCTGTATTGTTTTAGATGTGATGATGCCTAAATTAGATGGATATTCCACATTGAAAGAAATCAAAAAAATTACATCTTGCCCTGTGATTATGTTAAGTGCTAGACAAGAAGAATATGATAAACTATTGAGCTTTGAATTAGGAGTAGATGATTACTTAACTAAACCATTTTCCCCAAAAGAGTTAATGGCGAGAATTAAAGTGATTATTGATCGCAATCAAAAACAAACTACAGATAGAATACAAGTAGGTAAACTATGCATTGATATATTAGGGCGTACTGTTTCCATTGGTCAGGAACGTTTACCACTTACACCAAAAGAAATAGATTTATTAATCTTCATGGCACAAAGAAAGAATATTGCCTTATCTAGACAAGTATTATTGGAAAGTGTTTGGAATTACGATTATTTTGGAGATGAAAGAACAGTTGATTCTCATATAAAGATGTTAAGACATAATTTAAGAGAATATCGTAATTGTATAGTTACAGTAAGAGGAATGGGGTATAAATTTGAAGCTTGATACACATGGAATTCGTTTCCGTTTTTGGTTGGTCTTCTTTTTTCTTGCGGTGGGAATCACCTTATTTATTGGTGCACTGCAATTAGGTTTAATTCGCCCTTATTATCGTAACAGTAAAATTGAATCGGTAACAAGTCTAGCGGATGAAATACAAAAAGACTTATTCACTAACGAAATCAGTTCCTATTCTGTAAATGATGCACTAAGGCAGGCAGTGAATAATAATGCCTGTGTTGTGATTTTTAATGTAAAAGGAGAACAGATTTATCAAGCAGATAGTATAGGATCGAGTTGCTTGTTTCAAAAACCTATGGAACAAAGTGTACAAGTTTTATTATCTATGGATTCAATTAAAGTATTAACGGATAATGCAGAACATGATTTTTCGCAGAATATGACCAATCGCATTACCGGACAGGAAATGATTATTTATGGGCGTTTAGTCAAAGCGAATCTTGCGAATTATTATTTATTTGTAAATTCGGCATTAGAACCTGTAGATTCAGTTGTGACTTTCTTTACCCAACAATATGCTGTCTATATGATTGCAGCAATATTATTAGCTTCAGTCCTTGCTATGTATATTTCTCAAAAGGTAACTAATCCTATTGTTATGATGAATAAAGAAGCACATAAATTAAGTAAGGCTGATTATAGTGCTGTATTTAATGGTGGAAGCTTTACGGAAACAAATGAATTAGCCAATAGTTTGAATGATGCCAATACCCAATTGGCGAAGATTGATGAATTAAGAAGAGATCTAATGGCTAATGTATCTCAT
>JAFVFM010000026.1 GCA_017475415.1 Solobacterium sp. | reverse complement strand
TGGTTTGCGTAAGTCCTGTTTATCCTCAGAAGTAATCGCCTTAGCTTGTTCAATCATACTAGCGATGATTTTTTCTTTATTATCGTCTCCCACTTCTTCCATTGCTTGGTTAACCATTTTCCCTTGATAAATACCACGCAAAGAAGTACCTGTTACACGGCTAGTTACATAGCTTTCCATTTCGCCTTCATACCAACTCACAACTTTTTCTTTATTATGTGATTGATAGATTTCAAAACTTTCAAAGCCTTCTTTTAAGGCATAATCAATCCATGCTTGTTTATTCATTTGTTGTACCTCCCACAGTAATTGAAGATACCAGAATTGCAGGTTGTCCCACATCTGTTGGAATAGAGCCACTACGTGAGCCACACATTCCCTGACCTCTAGCTAAATTATTACAAACCTTTTCGATATTTAATAAGATTTCTGCACCATTACCAATTAAAGAAGCACCTTTTACAGGATAGGCAATCTTACCATTTTCAATCATATAGCCTTCTTGTACCGCAAAGTTAAATTCACCCGTTTGTGGATTAACCGAACCTCCACCCATCTTCTTTGCATAAAGCCCCTTAGATATGCCTTTAAATAATTCTTCAAAAGTAGAGTCTCCTTCACAAATAAAGGTATTACTCATACGGGAAGTAGGTTCAAATTTATAGGATTGCCTTCTAGAAGAAGAGGTTGACTCTTCCCCCATTCTTCTTCCATTTAAGCGATCTATCATATAGGAAGTTAAAATACCATCCTTAATTAATACACGTCTTTGTTGGAAATTTCCTTCATCATCTATATTTTGAGAACCCCAAGCATTTGGTATCGTTCCATCATCTACTGCTGTTACACGATCGCTAGCAATTCTTTGTCCTTTTTTACCTGCGAAAACACTTTGATTCTTCGCAACCGAAGTCGCTTCTAAAGCATGTCCACAAGCCTCATGGAAAATCACCCCACCAAAGGCATTATCAATTACAACAGGCATCTTACCACTTGGGCAATCCCTAGCTTCTAGATTCACTAAAGCAGTACGTGCTGCTTCTTGACCCACACTTTCTGGTGTAGTTTGTTCATAGAATTCTAAACCCATAGAAGCACCTGGATAGTGCGAGCCACTTTGGAAATTATCTCCTTCTTGACTATAGGCATCCACATAAATGCGTGTACGTACACGTGTATCACCAATTAATCTGCCATCACTATTAGAAATCTGTACCTTTTGGTTAACATTCAATAGCTTAGCCTGCACTTTTACAATGCGCTTATCTACTGCCATTGCGGCATCACTCGCTCTTACTAATAAATTTGCCTTATCTTCTAAAGATACATTTTCAAAGTCAATTTGTATTGGATGGCGGTTTTCATATTCAACACGTTTTAATTCTACTGATGGTCCTTCTTCCTTTTTTCCTAAGGCATTGACTAAGTCTTCTATCAAAGGAAGGATTACTTCATCACTTTCTTCATTTGCGTAAGCATATACAGATTGTAATCCCTTATACAAACGTATACCTATACCAGCCAAAGTGTTTTGTGTAACTGTTTCTACCTTTCCATTCAACATGGAAATGTTTTCTGATACTTCATCTTCTTCATAGATTTCCGCAAAGTCTGCTTCACTTTTCATACAAAGAGATAAGTATCTTTCTAATTGTTCTTGTTGTAACATGCCTTCTCCTTTCTTAGAGATCGTCTTCAATCGCTCCTGCTTTTGCGTATGCAGTGGAACGTGCTTCAAAGAAGTCTGTCTTAATCATATTCGCATCTGCATATTGAGATACCCAACCCATAGATTCCGGCTCTTCTTCATGGCCTTCATAAATTGGATCAAGATGAATTTGTCTACATCTTAGATTACCTAAATATTGGATGTAGTCCGTTATCATTTGTTTGGTTAATCCCTGTACGCCATCACCAATTGCGTATTGGCCCCAGGCAATCTCTTGCTCTGCACCTTCTTTAATCATAGCACGGTATTCCTCATTTAACTCAGGTGTAAATAATTCAGGTTGTTCTTTTTGTAATTCGAGTAAGATATTACGGAATAACCACAAGTGTGTATTTTCGTCACGATTAATATAACGTATTTCTTGTGCTGAACCTGGCATCAAGTTATTTCTTGCTAGATTGTAGAAAAACATAAAACCAGAATAGAAATATACACCTTCTAATATATAATTCGCTACACAAGTCTTAGCCAAAGTATATGGATCTCTTTTTTCTACAAATTCATTATATAAACCACCAATGAATTCATTTCTTTTTAGTAAATGCTTATCATCCTTCCATTGGAAAAGAATCTCATCTCTTTCATGTGGTTGGCATATGGTATCTAACATATAGCTATAGCTTTGCGAATGCACCGCTTCTTGGAAGGTTTGTATATTTAAACACAAATTCACTTCATTCGCTGTAATATAGGCACTCACATTTGGTAAGTTAGCTGTTTGTACAGAATCCAAGAAAATAAGGAAAGAAAGAATTTTATCGTAGGCTCTTCTTTCAGCAGTTGGTAAATTAGGATAGTCTTTCACATCTTGGCCTAAATTAATTTCTTCTGGTACCCAGAAATTATTCATTGCCTGTCTATACCAATCCTTAACCCAAGGATATTTCATATTATTAAAGTCGTTGAGGTTTGTTGTATTACCATTAATCATTCTTCTTTTACTTACTTCAACATCCCCTTGAGGATTGAATAATGGTCTTCTTATTAATGCATCATTTGTCATATTTTTCTCCTTATGCTGAACATGCTTCACATTCTTCTACTTCTAAGCTTTTAGAGCGTACATAATATAAAGTTTTTACACCACACTCCCAAGCCAAGATATATAGATTCAATATTTTTCTAAAAGTATAGTCATTTGTAATATATAAATTCATCGACATTGCTTGATCAACATGTCTTTGGCGAATACCGCCGGCTTTAACGGACCATGATTGATCAATATAATGCGCATTTTTATATAAGAAATATGTCTTAGGCGATAATTCTGGCGCCAATCTAGGAATTAAACCATCTTTCTTTTCTTCCAAGAAATAACGATTCATAATCGGATCTAAGCCAGCTGTAGTACCAGAAATAATGGAAGTGCTCGATGTAGGTGCGATGGCCATCAAATACCCATTACGTAAACCATATTTATGTACATCCTTCGCTAATTCCTTCCACTTTTCTGTATCATAATTTCTCTTTTCAAAATATGCACCCGTATCCCAATCAGAACCTTTAAACAAAGAATATTTCCCTTTTTCTTTAGCGATTTCCATAGATGCTTCAATCGCATAATAATTAATCTTTTCAAATACCTTATCGGCGAATTCTAAATGTTTATCCGATTCCCAAGATATACCATTTTTCGCTAACATATGATGATAGCCGCTTACGCCTAATCCTATTGGTCTATATTTACTATTATTTACCTTAGCATATGGTAGTGGGAATAAGTTAATATCAATAACATTATCTAAAGCTCTAACTACCGATTGTATGGTTTCCTTCATTTCCTTATCGCTATTTACATTTAAGCGCCCTAAGGTTAATGAAGCCAAATTACATACCACAAAGTCACCTGGTTTGGTTGTTGTAACCACAACCTTTTCTCCATCTACATCGACTATTTCTTGTGATTGTAATTCAATAGCGGACATATTTTGTGCAATCTCTGTGCATAAGTTACTACAATAAATGATGCCCTTATCCCCATTTGGATTCATTTTATTTACAATATCACGATTGAAGACAAATGGTGTTCCTGTTTCTACTGCCGATTTAATCACTAAACGAATGACTTCTTTGATTGGTAAGACACGCTTAGAAATCGCTGGATCCTGAATACAATCTAAATATTTTTCCTTCCACTCATCTCCATAACTATCTTCTAGGCAATAGCCTTTCTTCTCTTTGATTTCATGTGGATCAAAAAGATACCAATCCCCATTTATATTATCTCTAGCTTGTTGCCAAAAGTAATCTGGATAACATACAGCTGGGAAGACATCATGTGCCTTTAAACGATCATCCCCATTGTTTGTGCGAATATTTAAGAATTCTGGTAAGTCTTTATGCCATACATCTAAATAAACTGCACAAGCACCTTGTCTTACGCCTAATTGATCTACTGCTACAGCTGTATCGTTAGCTAAACGAATCCATCGTATTACTCCACCTGCTGCTCCTTCAAAACCGCGAATGGTAGAGCCTTTAGAACGCACTTTACCAAAGTACATTCCCATACCTCCACCTAACTTCGATACTTTTGCGAAATTATCAATAGAACGATAAATACCATCTAATGAATCTGGTACTGTATCAATAAAGCAAGAACTTAATTGATGATATGGCTTACGGGCATTACTTAAGGTTGGTGTAGCCATCGTTACCTTCATTGTGGATAACATATCATAGAAGCGTTTTACCCATTCCATACGATTCTTTTTTTCATTAATGGCTAAATGTAGAGCGATACCTAAATACATTTCTTGTGGTGTTTCTAAAGGATGATGACTATGGTCAACAATCACATAGCGCTTTAAAACCAATTGTAAACCAGAGTAATTAAATAAATAATCTCTTTTTGGTTCAATAAATGTAGCTGCTTCATTTAATTCTTTTTCCGAATACTTCTTGAGAATATATTCCCCATATAGCCCATCATGAACAAGTTTCTTCACCTTCTCATAGAAGCTTTCTGTTTTATCATATAAAGCTAATTCTCTTTGGAATTTCACTAACAAGATACGTGCCGCAATAAACTCCCAATCTGGCGTTTCTTGTGTTGTTAATTCAACAGCTGCACGGATTAATAATGGCAACAAATCACTATCTGCCTGCCCTTCTTTGACAAAAGAAAAATATTTATCTGCCAATTTATCCATCGGATAGATTTCTGCAGGATAATCCTTTTCTATTTTTTCTAAGGCCTTACGTATATCATTCTTCTTTTGAAAGGTATTCACAATACGGTCTAAAGTAGCACGTATTTGTGAGCGTCTTTCACGGTACAGGATATAACTCTTCGCTGCCGCAAAGTAACCAGCCTTCATTAATCCTTCTTCTACTAAATCTTGTATTTCTTCTACATTAACTGCGTCCTTTTTTTCGATTTTCTTTTCTACTTCCTTCGCAATCTTATGTATATCTTTTTCCTCAACATTTGTTTTCGTCGCGATAAAAGCCTTCTTTACCGCATTTTCTATTTTGGAAATATTATATTTTTGTTTACTTCCACTACGCTTAATAATCTCCATTTTCCTCACTCCTTCCTCAAATTGACTTAACTATTATATATAAATAAATCTGGCTTGTTGACTGATATACTCTTATTTCATTCATGAAAATTTTTTCTTATTCATTTCCCCTAAATTGTCCTTTTTTTCAACCTTTTTGTTTCTGTTTTCTTTATTCTTTCCGTGCTATAATCATGTGACGTAAGGAGTACCGTTATGTTAGTAGAAATGACAGCCAAAGAATTCGATTCTTATTCTTATACCCATCCACTTACTTCTTTCCAACAAAGCTCTGCTTGGGCTAAAGTAAAAGAAGAGAATGGTTGGGGCCATCATTTTTGGGGTTGGAAGGAAAATGACACAATCGTAGCTGCTGCTATGGTTTTATATAAAAACTTTTTCAAAGCTTTTAAGATGTATTATGCACCACGTGGTTTGCTTATAGACTTCAACAATAAGGATGTTTTAAAAAGCTTTACACAAGCCATCGTCCAACAAATAAAATTAGAAGGTGGCATGTGCTTTAAAATTGATCCATATGTTGAAGACAGAGAATATGATGTATATGGCGAACCAATAGAAAATGGCTATGATAATCGCTATATTATTAATACATTAAAAGCATTAGGCTACCAAGAACAATTAGATAAGGCCGGCTATCCTGATACAACCATGTTACATACAGTTTATGTATTAGATGTAAAAGGAAAAAGCGAAGAAGAATTATTAGCTGCTTGTGAAGCCTCCA
>JAFVFM010000333.1 GCA_017475415.1 Solobacterium sp. | reverse complement strand
TGTTTTAGAGATGAAGACTTACGTGCCGACCGTCAACCTGAATTTACACAAATCGATATTGAAATGAGTTTTGGTGATGAAGAAACAATTTTTGCGACAGTAGAAAATCTTATGGTAGAAATCTTCAAAGGAACGATTGGCTTTACTTTACCTGAACATTTTGATCGTTTAACTTGGAAAGAAGCGATGGAACGTTATGGCAGTGATAAGCCAGATACACGTTATGGTTATGAAATTCAAAATATTTCTTCTATTTTTGAACATACAGAATTCCAAGTATTTAAATCTGTATTAGAAGAAGGAGGTATCATTGATTGTATTAAATTTGATGGTTTAGCTTCTTTCTATAGTCGTAAAAAATTAGATGAATTACAAGACTTTGTAAAACATGGTTTTAAAGCAAAAGCCTTAGCGTATTTAAAGATGGAAAATGGTACACTTACAGGTTCTATTGCGAAACCATTAAGTGAAGAAGAAAAGACTAAATTAATTGAACAATTAGAAATCAAAGATGATGATTTACTTCTTGTGATTGCCGATAAGGCAAAAGTAGCCCAAAGTGCCTTGGGTGCTTTAAGAGTGCGCTTGGCTCGTGAGCATGAATTTGCGTCTAAAGATGATTATCGCTTTGTTTGGATTACGGATTTCCCTATGTTTGAATTTAGTGAAGAAGAGAATCGTTATGTAGCAGCACATCATCCATTTACTTCTCCTAAATTAAGCTTAGAGGAAATGGATAAGTTATTTACTGATCCAGCTAATGTAAGTTCAAGAGCCTATGATTTGGTATTAAATGGTTATGAATTGTTATCGGGTTCCATTCGTATTCATGATCAAGTGATGCAAGAAAAGGTATTTGAAGCAATAGGCTTAACTATGGAACAGGCTAAAGAGCGCTTTGGTTTCTTCTTAGATGCCTTCCGCTATGGTACGCCTCCTCATGGTGGGGTAGGTATAGGTTTAGAGCGTTTAGTTATGGTATTATGCCAAACCGAAAATATACGTGATGTTGTAGCTTTCCCAACAACCAATAGTGCTTTAGATTTAATGAGTGAAGCACCTAATGTTGTTGATGAAGAACAACTTGAAGTATTAGGAATTGAGCTGAAAAAAAGTAATGAATAGAAAAAGTCAAGACTAGTTATTTATCAATATAATCACTACAATATAAGTGTCGAAGGTAACATATTTTTCCTACACTTTGATATTCGGGATCCTGACCGGAGACTCCTGTGTTGAAGGCCTAACGATGATCTTAGGAATCCTAAGGGATGACCAAGGAGCCCACCTCTACATAAGAGGGAACATATCATGCCTTCGACCTTTTTTATTGTTTTTGTGTCAATAATGGTTAAAAACAGAATCAAATATGTGTTATTTATGTAGAAATATACGTTATTTTCACACATTGTGTGTTTTTTTATGTATTTGTAACCGCTTTCGTATTATAATGTTAATAGTTGAAGAGGACTAAATAATGTAAAGGAGGAATATCATGATTAGTTTTCTATTATGCTTAGCTATTTTGATTGGTGGTTACTTTACCTATGGTAAGCTAGTGGATTCAACACTAGGTCCAGATGATAGAGAAACCCCAGCTGTAGCAATTAACGATGGTGTTGACTATGTCGTTATGCCGCAATGGAAGCTCTTCCTTGTTCAATTATTGAACATTGCCGGGCTAGGTCCAATCTTTGGCGCAATGCAAGGCGCACAATGGGGACCAATTGTCTTCCTTTGGGTTACATTCGGTACCGTATTTGCAGGAGCGGTTCATGACTACTTCTCAGGTATGTTATCTGAACGTAACAATGGTGCTTCAATCTCTGAAGTAACAGGTATCTACTTAGGTGAATTGATGCATAATATCATGCGCATCATTTCTGTTGTCTTATTACTCATGGTAGGTACAGTATTCGCAGTAGGTCCAGCAGGCTTAATTGTTAAATTATTAACGGAAAAAGGTGTAAGTGGGCCATTAGCTACTACTACAGTTTGGTTAGCAATCATTCTCATTTATTATTTCATTTCCACATTCGTAAGTATCGATAAGATTATCGGTAAAATTTATCCGGTTTTTGGTTTCGCATTAATCGCAATGGCTGTTGGCGTAGGCATTGGTACATTCTTAAGTGGCCGTCCAATTCCTGAAATTTGGGCTAATTTAAGAAACATGCATGCAGCTGGTACACCAATTTGGTCCATTATGTTTATTACGGTTGCTTGTGGTGCTATTTCTGGTTTCCATGCAACACAATCTCCATTAATGGCTAGATGCTTAAAGAGCGAAAGACAAGGTCGCTTTGTATTCTATGGTGCAATGACAGCAGAAGGTATCATCGCTTTAGTATGGGCAGCAGCTGGTGTTACGCTTTATGAAGTAACAGGTGGTCAAACAACAGGTTTAGCAGAAGTATTAAAGGGTGGTCAATCTGCAGCGATTTATGATGTATGTGTAAAAACAATGGGTAATGTTGGGGTTATCCTAGCTATGTTAGGTGTAGTAGCTTGTCCAATTACTTCTGGTGATACAGCATTCCGTAGTGCACGTTTAACCTTAGCTGACTGGTTCAAGATTGATCAAGAAGATTACTCTAAGCGTCTATTATTAACGATACCAGTTCTTGGTTTTGGTGCAGTATTAGGCTTTGGTAATACATTTGGCATAATCGATTATTCTATGATTTGGAGATATTTCTCTTTCACAAACCAAGCATTAGCGACTGTAGTATTATGGGCTGCTAGCATGTATCTTGTAAAAGAAAAGAGAAATTATTGGGTAACAGCTGTACCAGCTACATTTATGAGTGCAGTTTGTGCAACTTACTTTATGATGGCTCCAGAGTGCTTAGGTATGATACCAGCTCTTAAGCTCAATACATTAGTTGCATATCCAGTTGGTTTAATCGTTGCAGCATTATTCTTCTATTTATTCAAACGTGCTGCTGATAATGTAAATGCATAATATTTATAAAATTGAATCATTTAAATCCATAATTTGACAAGAAGGGCGGAAGAGCTAATTCAAACACCTCTTTCGCCTTTTTCCTTAAAATGGTATTGAAAGTTAGGAGGTAGCCTGATGATATTTGTGCCTAGAGCTTTGGGGAATCATACCCTAAATAGAGAAGACTTAGAAAAAGATAAAAAGAAATGCCTAAAGGTAGGTCCTTGTGGTTTAGGGAAGAAGGCTATGTATTTAAATAGTTTCTATATTGATCGTCAATATTATATTCCTTATGTAGATGTTCAACGTTGTTTTAAGCGTGTCGCTATGAGTAAGGGGGGATATACTGGTAAAGGTGTATTTAGTACAATCCCTTATTTAGTTGTGCAATATAATAATGGGCAAGAAAAACAATGTAACTTTAAATATGAAGAAGAGGTAGATACCTTCTTACAAAGGTTACATATGATTCAACCGCGTATTCGTTTACATAGTGCGGAAGCAGAAGAAAAGATTCGTATAGAAGAAAGGAAAGAACAGGCTAAATATATTAGTCATTTATCTCCTAAGGCAAAAGAATCAATTAAACGTTTAGATGAAGCAAAAAAATTATTGGAAGGAAATATTGCCTTATCTTATCGTTTAGCTTCTTCTGCGAAACATAAGCGTGCAGTAGATTATGCAAATCCAAGCTATAAAATTGTAGCGATATTAATTCTAATCGCTGGCTTGGGCATGGCGATATATGGTATTGCTTCATTAATGCAAGGAGGTGATTTTGCCTTATATTTCCTACTATTTGGTATGGCTTTCACATTACTTGTTATGGCTAGTCGTGTACTTCCAACAGGAAGAAATAATAAGCGTTATGTGCAAGAACAATGGGATGATTCAGTGAAACAATTAGAGAAATATATTGAACGTGATGATGATTTTCCTTTACCTGCTCACTATGCGCATCCTGTTACTTTAACGCGTATGATACGGGCAATTAAAATGGGTAGAGCAGAAAGTGTAGAAGATGCATTAGAAGTTGTGAAAGAAGATTTAAAAGCCTTAAATAGTGAAGTAGAAGTTTCACAAAGAGAATATGATGAGGTAGTAGAAATCAAACCGATTTTCTTATTATGTAATTATCAATAAGGAGCTATGCATGGGTGATATCTTAACATTTTTAAAAGAAGAGGGTATTTCTTCATCCTTATTGGAAGCTATTTCTATCTTTAGAAGTAAATATCCATTTCCTAAGGAGTTAAATGAGCGAAAACCAAATTGCCTATATTACTATTATGGTAAAGAAGTATGGGAAAAGGCTTTAGCTGCTTTATTGGCTGAAGAGAATTTATTATTAAGTGGACCTAAGGCAACAGGAAAAAATGTTTTGGCAGAAAATTTAGCAATGGCTTTAGGTAGGCCGCTATGGGATGTTTCTTTTCATGTGCATAGTGATGCCTCTACTTTAGTGGGAACAGATACTTATGATGGCCATTCTGTCATCTTCCGAGAAGGACCAATTTATGCTTCTTCACGAAATGGTGGTATTGCAGTATTAGATGAAATCAATATGGCAAGGAATGAATCCTTGGCTGTGCTACATGCTGCATTAGATTATCGTCGTATATTAGATATACCAGGGTATAATCGTTTACCAATTCATCCAGCGAGCCGTTTTATAGGTACAATGAATTATGGTTATGCAGGTACAAGGGAATTGAATAGTGCTTTAACTTCACGCTTTGCGATTTTAGAAATGCCATTAATTGCTGAAGCAGATTTACAGAAATTAATTCAACATAGCTTCCCAGCAATAAAAAGTGAATTAAGAGATCAATTTATCTATTTATTTTATGAATTACAACGTAAGGCAGAAGATGGGGATATTTCAGATCGGGCTGTGGATTTAAGAGGCTTATTAGATGCCTTAAGATTAATTCAAAATGGATTAAAATCACAAGATGCTTTGGAGATGACTATTGTAAATAAATCTTTTGATTCTTATGAACGAAAATTAGTGCGTGATGTAATTCGTGCGCGTATCGCAAGCGACTTATATGCGAAACATATCTTTGAATAAATGTCAACTACCCACCCACTAAAGTGAGTGGGCTTATAACTCCCCAGTAGTGCTAACGTCTTACGACTCCTACCTTTCGCTTATCTGATTACTCAGATAGTGGGGTTACATCGCAGGATGATTGACTGCACCCTTATCACCTCAGACCTGCTGAGGTGATACTGTATCCGGTACTTGGCTATCTTTTACAAGATAGTTGATTCCCATGCGATACAGATTCATCGCTCCAATGCGGTCATCATTGGATGTATAACCACAGGATTTACAGCAGAAGATATGCTTCTTCTTATCGCGGTTGGCCTTTTCCGTGTGACCGCAGATAGGACAGGTCTGGCTCGTATAACGAGGGTCTACGTTTATTACTGAACTTTCGTTAAGAGCTGCCTTGTACTTTAATTTTTGTTCGAGGTCATAGAACGACCACGACACCGATACATAGCGGTCTTTACGACGCACCTTCTCTGTAGCAGAACGAACACCAGACAAGTCTTCTAAGACAAAGAGTGTATGCTTCGGGTTGGATTCAACGAGTGCCTTCGATACCTGATGGTTTACATCTTGCATCCAACGGTTTTCTCGCTGGCCGATAGTTTTAAGCCTTCGTCTTGCAGAAGGGGTTTGTCTTTGCTGAAGTTCCTTGCGGAGCTGTTTGTACTTGGCACGTTTTTGCTTAATAGCTTTGCCGCTTACAAAACCTGACTTATGTTTGCTGTCATAGGTTGCGACAAGAAAGTTAATTCCTCTGTCAATGCCGACAACATTGCATATATCTGAATCTAAAGATTCAGGAATATATCGTGTAACGGGGATATGCAAAAAGTACTTGCCATGCTTCTTCACAAGTTTGGCAGTACCAAAGGAG
>JAFVFM010000332.1 GCA_017475415.1 Solobacterium sp. | reverse complement strand
TTGGTTTGTTCGTACTTATCAAACGATTCTCCGCCAGTACCAGATATTTGAAATAATATATTCCCATTATTATCTGATGCTGTTGTGATACATACTTTCGGTTCTTTATCGAATAATATTTGTGCAGGAGGATTCTTCTTACTTCTTTTTACTGGCTTAGGCATTAACTTCAACCCTTTTAAGTCTATACTTACAAATGTTGTATCTAATTGTACTGTTCCACTTAAAATGTTTGCTTGTTCCTTTTCTAAGGCTCCGTATATCTTATGTCTTAAATAAAAACATGTAGGCACCGATAGTCCTGTTCTATAAGCTGTTTCTCTTAATGTATATCCTGCCATTTCACAATCTAAAACCTCCAGCCAAGTTTCATACGATATTCTGCTGTGTTTAAAGAAGGATGTTGTAGCTGCAGTATAACTTTTCCCACATTCTCTGCATAAATATCTTTGTCTTTTATTTCTTGCATGACCATTCTTAATCACCATATTCCCATGACAATGTGGGCATGTATTCTCCAAAGTATCAGATATTATTGGTGGTTCATTATCCTGCACATTTCTACTGTCAGAGTCCATAAATCCCTTAATAAAGTCTTTATCTAATATCGATAGAGTTTCAAACCATTCTTGTGTAACTAACATTCTCTGCACCTCCTAGATGTAATATACTAGGATTATTAGAAGTAGTTGTACGTGTATATGTATACCGTCAACACTTAAGTTTAACTAGGCAAAAAAATACGCCAACTATTCATTAAAGATAGATTCTGGTTTTATCCTACATGGTGCATTCATTGAGTTATCACAGATTGAATTTAATCCTGCTACTCCATAGCCGCAGCCAAAGCTTAAATCTCCATTCCAATTTTTAGCTATCTCATTATATTTGCTTTCTGGGCCTAGGTATTTTACTTCAATATGACAATGTGGGCCTGTACTGTTCCCCGAGGAACCGATTTCTCCTATTTTATCTCCTGCTTTAACTATTGTTCCTCTTGCGATTGGTGTATTAAGTAATAAATGGCAATAATGGACAATATATGTTCCACCATTTACTTTGGTTAAAAGAAATACTTGGTTACCTCCTCCCATAGAGCCCCCATATTGATTTCCACAATTATCTCCTAAATATCCATACGGGCATCCATTTGCTGAATTTAGTATTAATCCATTACCGGCTGCTACAACATCTGATCCTAATGGCCCAGCATAATCTGCACCAAGATGTACTCCACCATCCGCATAAAACCATGTTCCTGCATATGGATTAACTGGTACACCTGGTGTTGGATAAGTCCATCCATCTGTAGGAATTAGATTTGTTAATTTCGATTCTAAGCCAGCAATCTGTTTGTGGATTTCATTTAAATCCATAGATGTGAATTGTAAGTTTTGTGTATTCCCAAACAAAAGTGTGGGATTAAAATATTTCTCTTCATCCATATATGTTTGAACAGTTATTTCTGAACCGTTCCCCAGAAAGTATCCTTGCTCTACCTTCTGATTATTTTTCACTTTAATACTCTTTAAACCTGAATATTTAACTTCAAAAGATAATCCATTATGTTCTACTTCAAGAATGACATAATCATCTCCTACTTCATTTATTCTTCCTGTTGATATCGCAATAGCATCTCCTGAGCCATACTTAACGCCATTCATAAAATTGATTGTATCTTCCTCATCTTCTTCTACATAGAATCCATATCTTTCTTTTATTTCAGCATTTGATGGTTTTACATATGGATATACCCAAGAACCTTCTCTTGTTACTCTACAAGCAGTTTCTGGCTTTTTCGCATTACAAATATCTTCATATATCTTGTCTTCTGTATAATCTAATACCCATTCCTCAATTGTTTCTCCACTATCACTAACTGTTGCTTGTTTTTTATAATGATCTTTTTCATAAAGTGTTGGTATCCATAAGTCTTTATATCCATATGGCGTTAATAATCCCTTATATTCATCTACTTTGATATATGGTCTAAATGTTATGGCCATAGAAATATCTACATCTTTGTCAAAAGAGCCATCCATCTTTATATGATCAATGCATCCTTGAATATTCTTTGTATATTTCTCATTCATAGAACATGCCATTATTTCACTATAAGAAAAAGCTAGATGTCTTGTTGAGCCAAAATCATCTAGCACTTCTCTATAATCTTCTATTGTTTCATCATCCGATAATATATGCCCAAAGAATTCTGTAATATTCCCTAGCATATTGTTAACCCACATAAATGGCGTGATTACAGCTGTAAGAATACTCATTAATACTAAAACAATAGCCAGATTCCCCATTAGCCATTTCAACGCTTTGTTAAATATTTTTGATTGATTAATCATTATCCCATCTCCGCAAGTTCAGCTTCAGTTGCGATTACCTTAATAGGTATTCTTCGATCTCCACATATAAAAAGAGCTTCCCCTTGTTGGAAGTCTTGGATTAAATTGATTTCATTACTATTTAGCGTTACTAACTTCGACACATCATTACATGCGTCTTTATTCAATAACATGATGATCTTATATGTTGAATTATTAAATATAGCTTTACCATGTGTAAGAATAGAATCATCCGCAAAGTCTCTTGGTTCCTGTGTTCCTAGTACCATTGCACAATGATACTTTCTTGCTCTTCTATAGAATTGAGCAATCAGAGAAGCAGTACTACCTTCTAGTATCATTGTATGTGCTTCATCGATAATAAATGCTGATTCTTCTGATGCATCAAGGCACAAATCCCATGAGAATTTAAACATAATATGATTTAAAGCTGCTCTTAGATTGGCTGGAGCATTAAATAATATCTTTGTTCCAAATGAAATAATCTGTCTTTCAGGATTCGTAAAACAAACAGTTGTCTGACCATCAAAATAGATTGACCACTCATTTATTATTCTTTGCATCTTTACTTTTAAATCATTTAGTAGTGCCAATTCCTGTCTATATGATTCATCACTTCTAATTTCATTGATTCTTTCTATTAAACAGTCATTAAAAGTTGTAAATGTAGGCATATCTTTATATGACATTCCCTTAAAGGATGGATATCTTCCATTCGCATCTTTTTTAATACCTACCTTTTCATAAGCTTTCACAACAATCTGGCCAGTAATCGTCATAGTATCTTCCGCAATAGATGGATATAAGAATCTTAATACTTGATTCACATCTTCTATCACATTAAAGATAGCTAATTCTGTATCATACATCTTCTCATCATCTTCATCGTCATCTGTAGATATTCTTTTTAGATCGAAGATATTGATAATATTATTTCTTTGTCCCCAAGCAACATATGTACCACCATATCTTCTTGTTAAAAGCATGTTCTTATTTTCAGGATCTATCCATATAATCTTTTGTTTATTCTTAATAAAATCTCTAATAATAAGATTCATGGTTGTTGTCTTTCCCGATCCAGATTTACCAACCACAATTGCATTACCATTAATTCTTTGTGTTAATTGTGATTCTCTAACATTATGTAAATAGAAAAATGGATCAAATAATATGATTCCACAATTTTGTAATTCTCTACCTAATAAGAATCCTTTTTGATCTTTTAATGTTTCAAAGATAAATGGATATAAACCAGCTACCCCTCTTGATGGTAGTGGTACACCTAAATTTTCTTTAATTGTTAGAGGTAGTTTCTTTTCTAAAAATAACGGACATATCGTTCTCAATAACATTTCTTGCATCAGCTTTACATCTGTTACTTTAAATCCTACTGCTGTTAGTGTTTGCTTTAAGTCATGCTTCATAGATGCTAAGTCTTTAGTATTATCTGCATAAATAGAAAAAACAATAATTAGGTTATGCGTTAAATCATTATCTCTAATTGATTCTTCAATAAAATCATGTAATGAATTTAATTCATCTTGAAGTCTTTGTTGTAAAGATGGATCTCTAGTCTTCCATAATTCTTGCTGTTTTTCTTGATAATCTTTTTTGAGTAGTGAAGCAATATTCATATCTAATCGTTTTGTTGTCATGAAGACTTTGATATATGGATTATTGATATAATCGCATAACAATCCTAAATAAAATGTCTTTGGTAGTTCTGTCACCAATACATTAGAAACATATTTATCACCCATAATGTATTTATCTTTTTCTAACACAAATGATGTTGGTGCTAATTTTGATTTTCGTATTAGTCTTGATTCTTGCTTAATATTAGGAATAGGTTCTCCATAATCGCTAAACAATTCGGTAGAATCTATCATTTCATATTCATCATTTTCATTTAATTCATAACTTTGATTAAGTGGCGTAAATATTCCTCTAGAAAAGTAATAATCATTGATTAATGGATTTTCAAAAACATAAGTTAAGTAGTTATAATAATCCCTCTTGTTTAACTCTCTAGGTAAAAATCCAGCAGCTTCAAATTCACCGAACATATCCATATATCGTTTATTTAATTGTTTCTCATTCTTATCACGAATCATGACAAAGAATTCTAATTCGCGATATGCTTCTTGAAATTCATAGATCTTATTGAAATCTTCTTTAATCATTCTTTTGCATGCAACATCATCTTCTACCTTATCTGCTTTTAATAATTCCGAAATATGATCATCTGCATTTACTGGTGTATAAACAAATGAAAAGAAGAGCTCAAATGGAAGTTTATTGAAACATAATCTCAGTTTCTCAATTCTTCTTGCCTGCTCTTCCGGTTCATCTAAGAATATGTTATGTGGGAATAATTTAATTCCTTTAATTCTTATCTTTCTTTTTT